>NZ_JAJEQD010000001.1:0-199466 GCF_020687175.1 Veillonella fallax
CTCTTTAGAGGGCCGCCACTAGAGAAAGACCCTTATAGGGTCAGAGCAAACCACCCGTTCTACGGGTGGTTATGATTATATTAAAGTGGTAGTGTAATCTTTATATTAAATACCTTTGTATTGCTTGTGTACTTGATCTATGGCGGAACAGTCACTCTGGTAAGGTTATATTTAGTGATAAGAGAATGTGTGATACTTTTATAAATAGAATTAGGTTTATCATTATATTTTTTATTCTTTTATGGGGCATGTGTGTAACTATACATCACATTGGTTGATTTTGATATTTTTTCTCATTGACTTATATTCGTGAATCTTGTACTATTATTACATAGTAGTTGATAACAATTTTCAGTTATGAGGGTTGTATCATGTATGAGCGATATGGAGGTCACATATGAAAGGCATAATTATTGCATCCTTTGGATCAATTTATCAAGATGCTGTGGAGAAATCCATCGGCAGTATAGAGAAAAAAGTACGTTCCATGTATAGCGATATGGAGGTGCGCCGTGTATTCTTATCTGATGCATTAGTAGAGAAGTGGAACGAGAAGTATGATGATAAGATTTCTTCTTTCACAGAGGCTATGCAGGATTTTGCTCGCATGGGCATCGATGAGGTATACATTCAATCTGTAACATTGGTAGCAGATCAGTGTTACCAACAAATGCGTAAACAAGCATTAAAGTTTTTACATAGCAATGAATATGGTTTCACACAAGTGAACATTGGTAAACCATTGCTTACATCATTAGGTGTAAAAAATTATGCTGACGATTATGAAGCTACATTAGAAAGCATCGTGCGTCATGTTAATACAAAGGCGCTTAATAAATCTGTAGTACTCATGGCAAATGGTCAAAACCAATTAGAGTTTAGTACATTACAATTGAAAGCTATGTATGGGGCCGCACCAAATGTGGTAGTATTTACCACAAATGGTTTCCCTACATTTAAACAAGCGCTTACATTATTAGACCGTATGGGCCATAAAGATTTACTAGTAGTACCATTAGCTCTCATTGGTTCTACACATTTGATGGACTACCTTGGCGGTGACCGTTCTGATTCCATTTATGCATTGCTTGCTGAAGAAGGATACAATGTAGATATTTGGAATGAAGGCCTTGGTGAAAATCCTTATGTACAAGATTTATTCTTGAAACATTTAGGTCAAGCTATTCGCATGTCCGACAGGAAGCGTCCCATGCCCCGTGAATCTGTAAAACCTGTTATGACGAATTCTCGCATGGAAGCGCAAGGTATGATTTCTTAATTTAGTCTCTCACATAATTAGACATACATCTCATCACACTCCTTTACATAAGTAAAAGTCCTCCTTGTTGGCAATCCAATGAGGAGGATTTTTACTTTTACTATGAAAGATATTTATAATATCTATTTTATACGTCCCATGGTATGCCCCTAACGTGTTGTCTATGGTATGATTAAGATACATTATTAAATAGATAAGGAGACTTTCATGAAACAAGCTATCTTAGTTGTTGCCTTTGGGTCCACTGTTGACAGTGCTCGTGAACATAATATTGACTCCGTTGTGGAGTATATCCGTAAATCCTATCCAGAGTATACGGTGGAATTAGCATTTTCCTCTCGTATCATCGTTAAGCGGTTGCGTGAACGAGGGATTGAGATTCCTACTGAACAAGGTGCATTAGAAAAACTTATTCAAGAAGGCTATACACATATTTATGTGCAACCCCTACATTTTACAGGTGGTGAAGAGTTTGATAAGTTGAAAAATAATATTCTCGCTCATGAAGAAGAGGGCCAACTGGAAGTGTTGCGCGTAGGCAGACCACTCGTGTACTACATGGGCCAAGAAGAGCATCCTGATGATTATCAAATCTTGATTGATCGTTTTATTAAGCCACTCAATATTTCCAAAGATGATGGTTTATTATTGGTCGGTCATGGTGGCCTTGGTTCTGGCAATTCTTCATATGGGAATTTACAGTTTAAATTAATTCGTGATGGTCTTACGAATGTGCGTGTTGCAGTACTAGAAAATGCACCATATGTGGCAGATGTAGCTATGCCTTGGGAATGGCTTGATGGCAAACGGCCAAACACAATTTATGTGCATCCATTATTATTGGTACTTGGGGATCATGCACAAAATGATCTCTTTGGTGATGAAGAAGATAGCGTTGTCAATGAACTTGCTGGAGCGGGTTATGAAGTTAAACCAATTCATAGTGCCCTTGGTGAATATGAATCGATTCACGATATCTTCCGTCAACATGTGCAGGATTGTATCGATGATTTGTATGGTAAACGCAGTCCACATCGTCCTGCAATTCCAAATATTAAATAGTATCTTTGTATATCTTGTATAAATTAGTTATAATAAAAGATATGAAATTTATAAATAGATTGTAACTATAAGAATAGGAGAACCCCATGAAAGGAAAATTATATGGCATTGGCGTAGGCCCTGGTGATTCTGAATTGATGACTGTGAAAGCTGCTCGCATCGTAGGTGAAGCTGATATTATCATCACACCTAAAACAGAAAAGAAAGATGGTTCTGTAGCACTTAATATTGCATCCCCATACATTCAAGAACATACAGAAATCGTTCCTGTAGTATTCCCAATGGTATTGGATGATGCTACACAAGAGGAAGGCTGGCAAGAAGCAAAACGCATTATCTTGTCCTACTTAGATCAAGGTAAAAGCGTTGTATTCTTAACATTGGGCGACCCTATGTTCTACAGCACATACATGTATGTATATCGTTTGATCGAAAATACAGGTCATGAAATCGAAACAATCCCTGGCGTTACTGCATTCTGTGCTATTGGTTCTCACCTTGGTTATCCAATCGTAGAGAAAGAAGAAGTACTAGCTATCGTTCCTGCTACAGCACCTAAAGAAAAAATCGATGCTGTATTAGCCGTAGCTGATGATGCGGTAATCATGAAAGTATATAAAAACTTTGATGAAGTACAAGAAACATTGCTTAAACACAACATGGCAGATGATGCGGTTATGATTAGCCGTGTAGGTTTGCCTGATGAGCAAGTATACGTAGGCTTGGATAACATGCCAAAAGATACTAAACTCAACTACTTATCTACAATCCTTGCAAAACGTAAGGACCGTTAACAAACACGTCGTATTACGAGGTAATATCTATGAACACAGTACAGATTCCACGTGTTGTCATTGCAGGTACAAACTCTGGTGTAGGTAAAACAACAATCGTAGCAGGTTTATTAGCTGCTTATACAAATAGTGGACGTACGGTGCAATCCTTTAAAGTGGGCCCGGATTATATTGATCCGGGCTTTCATAAAATTGCATCCGGTCGTGATAGCTATAATTTAGATACGTGGCTCGTGCCACCTCACAAATTAAATCCTTTCTTTGCTACTATGGCGCATGGTGTTGACCTTGCTATTATCGAAGGTGTTATGGGCTTGTATGATGGCGGTCGCGAAGGGGTTAGTTCTACTGCCCAAATTGCGAAACAATTGAATGCACCGGTGGTGCTCGTTATCGATTGTAAGGCGATGGGTGAAAGTGCAGCTGCCATTGCTAAAGGTTTCCGTGATTATGACCCAGAGGTAAACTTTGGTGGTGTCATTCTTAACCGCTTAGGCTCTGCTAATCATGAGCGCATGGTTCGTGAAGGCATGGACAAGATTGGTGTTCCAGTCATTGGTGCTATTTATCGCGATGACCGTATGCACTCTCCTGAGCGTCATTTAGGCCTTACACCTGTTACTGAAGTCGATCCAACAGAAGCCATAAATACGATTCGTGAAGCTGTTGAAAAAATGGTTAATCTCAATCAATTATTAGAGATTGCATCTAGTGCGCCAGCGATTGAGTTACCAGATGCAGTTGATCCTAAGTCTGTTGAAAAGCGTGTAAAAATTGGTGTAGCTTATGATGAGGCGTTCTCTTTCTACTATCCAGCAAGTTTAGCCGCCTTAGAGGAAAAAGGTGCTGAAATCGTATACTTTAGCCCGCTTAATGACTTTGGAGTTCCTGATGTGGACGGCCTAGTATTTGGTGGTGGATTCCCTGAAATGTTCTTGTTCCAACTCTCTAGTAACGAGTCGATGAAGGAGTCTATCCGTCAAGCCAACGAAAAAGGTATGCCTATTTATGCTGAATGTGGTGGCCTTATGTATTTATGTGAAAGCATCCACGATTTCGAGGGTACCGTATATGATACGGTAGGTATTGTACCGGCTAATTGCATTATGCAACAAAAGCTACAAAAAGTAGGATATGTTACGGCTACAGCTAAGCGAGATACCTTGTTAGGCTCTGCTGATACATCTCTTCGAGGTCACGAGTTCCATTTCTCCACCATGGAGCCAACTGTAGAGAATTTCCCATGGGCATTCCACTTAGAAGGTGGCCGCAAACCTCAATCCTATGATGGTGGTTATGCGACTGACAATGTGTTAGCGTCGTATTTACATTTGAACTTTGCTGGTTCTGATGAAGGGGCGCAACATTTCATTGATATATGTGCTAAGTATAAAGCTAAAAGGAGCTAATTATGAGTGAACGAGGCTTAATTTTAGTTAATACCGGCAATGGTAAAGGTAAAACAACAGCAGCATTAGGTGTTGCATTACGCGCTGTTGGCCAAGGCCTTAAGGTTTTAATCTTACAATTTATCAAAAGTGGTAATGGCTATGGCGAACTAGCAGGTCTTGCTAAATTAGGGGACCAAGTAGAAATTCGTTCCATGGGGAAGGGATTTATTTACTATAAACGAGATGAAGTAGGCGAGGCTGAATTGGCACGTCACAAAGAGGCAGCTCAAGAGGCTTGGCAAACATTAGTAGAAGAAGTAAATTCAGATCGATGGGACCTCATCATTATGGATGAAATCAATAATGCCATTAATTATGAGCTTATTGATGTGAATTCTGTAGTAGATATGCTTAAACATAAACCTGAGCGCTTACACGTAATTTTGACAGGCCGTTATGCTAAACCTGAAATCCTTGACATTGCCGATACGGTAACAGAGATGAAGGTAGTAAAGCATGCTTATGAAAAGGGTATTAAGGCTGCTAAAGGTATAGAGTTTTAACTTATACGTCATAGGAATAATTAAATCTAAAATTTTCGAAAAAGTTCTTGCTAAAACTATATCGAAAATGTATAATATAGTCATAAGCACAAGGTGCTAAATATTCTTGACATTAAGTATGTATATAAGACTAACCAGGAGGTTAACTATGGCTGTACATGATTACATTAAATCCGGCGATTTCGCTACTGAAAAACACGTTCCTGTTATTGAAACTGTTGACACTGTAAAAGCAGGTGAAACTTTCCACGTAACATTGTCCGTTGGTAAAGACATTGCACATCCTAACACTGTAGAACATCACATTGAATGGATTAAATTGTACTTCGTAGCTGAAGGTACTCAATTGCCATTCGAAGTTGGTGAAGTTTCCTTCAACGTACATGGTGACGGCGCAACTGCAAACGAAGGCCCTGTACACGCAATTTCTGAAGGTTCTTTGGCAGTTTCCTTGAACAAATCTGGTAAATTGATTGCTGTATCCTACTGCAACATCCACGGTTTGTGGGAATCCGAAAAAGAAATCACAGTTGCTTAATTAACTTAATCAACTAATAAAGACCAGCCTTAGGGCTGGTCTTTTTGTATGTAAATTGTAAGGATAACTGAAATAATCACACTAAAATTATGTCCGCACTCAAAAGAATTTTGTTTTTATATGGTGGATAAAATGCCTTATATCCCTTTACAGTGCTATTTGTTTATGGTAAAGTATATGCATATTGATTTTTAGTAGAATAAGTTAAATGAGGGATTATTGTGGCCTTAATCGTTAAAAAGTTTGGTGGCAGTTCCGTAGCTACACCAGAAAAAATATTTAATATTGTTGATCGCGTCCTTCGTGAGAAGAAAGAAGACGATAAAATCGTTATTGTTGTATCTGCTATGGGCGATACAACAGATGACTTGGTAGCATTGGCTAAAGAGGTAACATCTAAGCCTTATGGTCGTGAAATGGACCGCTTGTTATCTACAGGTGAGCAAGTAACGATTGCATTGATGGCGATGGCATTCAACGAACGTGGTCATAAAGCGATGTCCTTAACAGGTGACCAAGCAGGTATTACAAGTAGTGATACATTTAATAAAGGCCGTATTTTGGGCGTTGATCCAAATCGCGTGTTTGAAGCTTTGGATGAAGGTAATATCGTAGTTGTGGCAGGTTTCCAAGGTATTACTGAATATGGTGACATGGTTACTTTAGGTCGTGGTGGCTCCGATACAACTGCTGTTGCATTGGCAGGTGCTATGAAAGCTGATGTGTGTGAAATCTTCACAGATGTTGAAGGTGTTTACTCTACAGACCCTCGCGTTGCAAAAGAGGCTTTCAAATTAGAAGAAGTAACATATGGCGAAATGCTTGAGATGGCACGTCTTGGTGCAGGTGTAATGCAACCTCGCGCCGTAGAAATGGGTTTCCGTTATGGTGTACCTATTCACGTACGTTCAACATTTAGTGACAAAACAGGTACTATTATTCGGGAGGATTATACTGTGGAAGCAAATAAACACGTAATTACTGGCGTAGCTGACGATACTAATACAGCAAAAGTAGCCCTTGTAGGCGTTGAAAATAAACCAGGTGTGGCAGCAACTGTATTTAAAGCATTGGCTGCAAAAAATGTGGACGTTGATATGATTGTTCAATCTATCCGTGCCGTAGGTGAACCTAAAACTGACCTTATCTTCACAGTAGCTATGGATGATGTTGTACTAGCTCGTGAAGTATTAGCAGAATTACAAAAAACTGTTGATATCGAAGCTGTAAACATCGACGAAAAAATGGCAAAGGTTTCTATCATTGGTGCAGGTATGTTAGGTCAACCAGGCGTAGCTGCTCAAATGTTTGATATCTTGAGCCAAGAAGGCATCAATATTGAAATCATTTCTACTTCTGAAATTAGTATTTCTTGCCTTGTTGCTGAAAATCGCGTTAAAGATGCTGTTCGTGTAATTCACAACGGCTTATTGTTAGACCAAAGAGGTTAATTCATGGATAGTCTACGTAGTTTTATGGATGAAATGCTTAATGACCAAGGTCGTAAGGAAGGTTTCATTAGCGATCTACTAGGAAATCTTAAAAATCAGCCTATTCCAACATTGGAGCAAGCTCAAACTGGTTATACTACTGTGAGTAATTTACATGGCATATTCTATGATTATGATAAGGCCGAAGTTACTATTTCTTATAAGGTGGTACCTGATATGTACCCACCTTATACATTGAGCTTTGTACAATTCCAAGCAGTGCTAGAAGGCTTATTAACCTTGCGCCGCAATCAAAAGTGGCAAATGCAACATAATAAATAAAATGAACCCCATGGGCTGTATGCCTGTGGGGTTTTGTATTTCGATAATTATTCTTAACATCTATATATAGGGTCGTCGATATGTTATAATAAATTGTTAGCATGAAATTAATTATATTTATATAGAAAGAAGGGACAGCATGGAAATAAATAAGGTTTATTCTGGCTTTCGCCTTGACCGCATTGAGCGCATTGATGAGATCAATGGTACCGCTTATGAAATGAAGCACGAAAAGTCTGGTGCTCGTTTAATTTATATCGATTCACCAGATTCTAATAAAGTATTCAATATTGCTTTTAGAACAACACCTCATAATAGTACAGGTGTAGCACATATTATGGAGCACTCCGTTCTATGTGGTTCTCGCAAATTCCCATTAAAAGAGCCATTTGTTGAACTTGTAAAAGGTTCTTTAAACACGTTCCTAAACGCTATGACATATCCGGATAAAACGATGTATCCTGTAGCGAGTAAGAACGATAAAGACTTCCATAATTTGATGGACGTATATCTTGATGCTGTATTCTACCCACGTGTTCGTGAAGATGCAGAAATCGTAATGCAAGAGGGTTGGCATTATGAGCTCGAAAATGCAGACGATGAACTTACCTACAAAGGTGTTGTGTTCAATGAGATGAAGGGTGTTTACTCATCTCCTGACTCTGTATTAGAACGCCAAATGATGCGTGAGCTTTTCCCAGATACAACTTATGGTGTTGATTCTGGTGGGGATCCTGATTATATTACAGACTTAACATATGAAGAATTCCAAGAGTTCTACCGTGTTCATTATCATCCATCCAATAGTTATATCTTCTTGTATGGTGATATGAATATTGAAGAACAATTAGCATTCTTGAATGATGAGTACTTAAGTCATTTTGATGCTATTGACGTTCATACGGAGGTAGCTCTACAAGCTCCATTTACAGAAGGTAAAGTAGTGAGCTATCCATATAGCGTAGGTTCTGAGGAGCCAACAGATAATCGTACATTGCATTCCTTTGCTTACGTATTGCCGGATGTAACACCAGAACATAGCTTGGCATTTGAAGTGTTAACACATGCTTTATTAACATCCCCTGCAGCACCTCTTAAACAGGCGTTGGTAAAAGCCGGTATCGGGTCTGACATTAGTGGCTACTATTTAGATAGCATTCGTCAACCTATGTGGACAGTACAAGCTACAGGTTCTAATCTAGATAAACAAGCTGACTTGCAACGTATTGTAGAATCCACATTACAAGAGTTATGTGATAAAGGCTTAGATAAAGAGTTATTAGAAGCTTCTTTAAATAGCATTGAATTTGCTCTTCGTGAAAGTGATTTTGGGGGTCGTCCTATCGGTTTAGCCTATATTATTCGTATGATGGATAATTGGTTATATGATAATGATCCATTGGAATTATTACACTATGAAGAGGCATTAACTAATATTCGAAAGGGCTTAGCAGGTACATACTTCGAAGATTTAATTCGTCATTCTATCTTGAATAACAACCATAAAGTTCTTGTTTCTATTTATCCTGAACGTGGTCTTCAAGAGCGTAAAGATGCAGAGGTTAAAGAGCATTTAGCTAATGTAAAAGCTAATATGACCTCTGAAGAAATCGAAGCAATTGTAGAACAAACTAAACGCCTAAAAATTCGTCAAGAAACACCAGATAGTGATGAAGCTCTAGCGTCTATTCCTTTGCTCGAGTTGTCTGATTTAAATCCTAATATTGAAGCCGTAGAACGTCGTGAAAGTAAAATTGGCAATACTACAGTTCATTTTGTACCTACTTTTACAAAAGGTATCAATTATGTAGGATTGTATTTTAAATTGAACTGCCTCACTGAGGAGGAACTATTCTACGCTGATATTTTAAGTGATATTCTTGGTCGTATTGATACATCTGAACGCGGTTATGAAGCACTGGCTAAAGATATTAATATGAATTTAGGGGGATTGAGTTCTGATATTACGGCCATCAGCAAAGATGGTAAGCGTGATGAATTTACGCCTCTTATGATTGTACGTGCGAAAGCATTACATTCTAAATTACCTGATTTATGTCGCTTGATTAATGAAGTCGTAAAAAAAGCAGATTATAGCGATGATCAACGTTTGACTGAACTTGTTCAAGAAAGTAAAGCCATTTGGGATAATGAAGCATTCCGCCGTGGTAATTCCATCGTAAGTCAACGCGTTATGGCTCAAGTTTCTGCAGTTGGCAAGTTTAGAGATAATGGTAATTTAGGATATTATCAAAAAATTAGTGAACTAGCATCTAATCCTGCAGCATTGCCATTATTACCAGAAAAATTAGCTGAAGTAGCTCGTAAAATTTTCCGCGCTAACAATGTAGATATTATGTTTGTTGGTGAAGAAGGTGAATTAGAAGCCTTTGAAAACCTAATGAAACCTTTTGTTGAAACTTGGGATACTACAGAATTAAGTAATGATGTATTACAAATCACTCGTCTATCTGGCAATGATGGTATTGTTACTGCTGGTAAGGTTCAATACGTAGCACAAGGTGGTAATTTTATCGATCATGGTTTCAAACATGTTGGTCCAATGAGTGTTCTAGAAACGATTTTACGTTATGAATACCTTTGGATTCGTATTCGTGTACAAGGTGGCGCTTACGGAGCATTTGCTAATTTCTATGATGATGGCAATATGATTTTCTGCAGTTATCGTGATCCTAACTTGTTAGAAACTTTGAATGTATATAAAGAGTTGCCTCAATACCTTCGTGACTTCACATTGACTGATCGTGAAATGCGTAAGTATATTATCGGTACTATGAGTTCTTTAGACTTGCCAATGACACCTGCATTGCGTGGACCTCGTGCAATGGGGATGTACTTCAGCGGTGCTAAATTAGAGGACAAAGTAGAGTTCCGTAAACAAGTAATCGCATGTAAGCCAGAAGATATTGTTGCATTAGCAGATGTGGTAGAACCTGTATTGAATGATAATCATATTTGTACAATGGGTAACGAACAAAAGATTAAAGATGCTGGTAATGTGTTTGATAACATTGTGTCTTTAGGATAAATAAGTTTATATCAATAAATGATATAACTTTAGTTTGACATATCTTCGGATGTATAAGTGGCATATTCATAATGGATATGCCACTTGTTTTCTGCTATAGGAGAGTTCTAATGAAAGGTAGATTTGCGCCTAGTCCAACAGGATATATTCATCTAGGTAACGTGTGGATAGCACTTTTATCATATATCTCCACACGCCAACAAAAAGGAACGTATGTTGTACGTATGGAGGATATAGACCTACAACGGTCAAAACGAGAACTAGGGGAAGCTTTACTAGATGATTTAGAATGGCTTGGCTTTGAATGGGATGAAGGTCCTCGTGTAGGTGGACCAGAAGTATCCTATTGGCAAAGTGAAAGACAAACATATTATGCAGACATATTAGAACATCTCAGATTAGAAAAACTAATTTATCCTTGCTTTTGTAATAGAACTAGATTGCAATCCATAGCATCAGCTCCTCATGTAGGAGAAGTGGTGCATCGTTATGATGGAAAATGTCGACATTTACGTGATGTTGAAATACAAGAGTTATGTAATAGTAAAGAACCATCCTTGCGCCTTGCTATAGATTCTTGTGATCTTGAGTTTGATGATCGATGGCAAGGTAAGCAGCATATTCATTTGGAAGGTGAACTAGATGATTATGTATTACGTCGTGGTGATGGTATGTACGCATATAATTTGGCAGTCGTATTAGATGATATAGCTATGGGAATAACTGAAGTGATTCGAGGCGATGATTTACTCGATACAATGGGACAGCAATTATATTTGTATAATACATTACAACAATGCTATCCCCATAAGAATATAGTGGTTCCTAAGTATGGTCATGCCCCACTTTTGGTAGATGCAGATGGACATAGGCTATCTAAACGTCAAAAGAGTATTACAATCCGCGAATTACGAGAACAGCAATGGTCAGCATCTAGGATTTTAGGCGAGTTAGCTGTTGCAGGTGGGCTTATAGATGGTGCTAGGTATGCTCATCCACAAATAAGCCTTTCTGATTTACTTCATTTAGACTTCTCAGTTCCTAGTTTGAGGCAAAAAACAATTGTCATTGAATGATACTAGATACATTGATTTTAGTTCTAAAATGTTTGCTAAAAGCGTATAATTCTTTAACTATAAAATTCGATACATTACATTGACAAAATTCGATATTTATTTATAATAGTATATAAGAGGTGGTCGAAATGACAATTCAACAAGCTTTAGATCAAAAGGTGTGGGCCGTTATTGGAGCCACTGATAAAACCGAAAAGTTCGGCTATAAGATTTATAAATGTCTTAAAGATCACGGATATGAAGTATATCCAGTTAATCCTAATGTTGCAGAAATAGATGGAGACAAATGTTACTCTAGTCTTTCTGCACTTCCTGTTGTACCAGCTGTTGTGGATTTTGTTGTACCAGAATCAGCGGGATTGGCTGCACTTGATGAATGTAAAGAACTTGGCATTCCAACTGTGTGGTTACAACCAGGAGCGGATAAACCATCTGTTGTTGAAAAAGCACATGCTTTAAACTTGCATGTCATTCAAGATTGTGTATTAGTTCAATTACCGTAGGAGGGTATAATGAGCGAATTAAAAGAATTAAAAACTGCTGAATATCAAGATTTAGTAAATCAAGGTGGCGTAACTGTTATTGATTTCTGGGCTCCATGGTGCGGTTATTGCGTACGTATGATGCCAATCATCGAAGAAATCGCAGGTGAGCTTGAAGGTAAAGCTAACTTTGTAAAAGTAAATGCTGACGAAGAACCAGAATTAGCTCGTAATTTACAAGTTGAAGTATTGCCTACATTTGTTATCCTAAAAGATGGCGAAGTAGTAGATCGTAAAATTGGTTTCTTGCCAAAGGGCGATCTTCAAGGTGCTATTGAATCTAAATTCTAATAATCTGAATAAATCTATATAGATAGAGTAAAAAAGACCTCATCAATGTATATCCAATGCATTGATGAGGTTTTTTTCATATTTTCTATAGAAGCAAATAAAAAGTGTCGTATAAATATAAAATTAGATTAAAATATAAAATTTAATTTTACATAATTCAATATTATTAATAACTTAGTATTCAAGCGGATTTTTAGGTATTTTTAAATGAGGAAAAAATGAAACATTAGTTTAACTTATTAATTTTTTTATGGAAGTTTAAAATAATATATGGTAGTATTATGTTAAATATTGTGAATATTTAGTGAAAAAGAGTGCAATATTTGATTTATTTCTTCATTGTGGGGTGAGAGCCACAAATGTTGGGAGGGAACTTAATATGAATAAGGTATTCAAAGTTGTTTGGAGTGCAACTAAGCACGCTTATGTCGTAACGTCTGAGTTGGCTAAGTCACATCAAAAATCTGCAACTACAATTGTAGCTGCAGTTATTTTGGCGGCTAGCTTTTCTGGAGGTGTTGCTAATGCATCCAGCCCTGAGGATTGGGCTAGAGCTGATCTTATTGGTAGCCAAAGATGGTTAACACCTGATCAAAATGCTTGGGGTCATATGCAAGATCAACATCAAGTTGATCCACAACAATTAGACCAACAGCAACAACAACAGCAGCAACAATGGCAACAACAAGAGCCACAGCAACAGCAACAACAGCAACAACGACGTCAACGTCCTCAAGTGCCACAACAACAGCAACAACAATGGCAACAACAAGTGCCACAACAACAGCAGCAACAACAAATCCCTAAAAAAGGCGGTTCCACTGGTAATACCGTAATTAATAACTACTATACAGTTGTAACTACTGATGTTGAAAATGTTAAGAAAAATACACATAACATTAACGTTGTAAATAATAAGGTTGAGAGTGTAAAAACTGACATTAAAAATATTAATGCTAATATTACTAATATCAACGCTAAAGTTGATAAAAATAGCAAAGATATTGAAGGATTAAAAGGTAAAGTCGGCACTCAAATCACTAACATTCAACAAGACATCACAAATATTAACAATAATATTGATGCTAAATTTACTAAAATTAACAACGATATTGATGTAAAAATTGATAATAAAATTACTAATAAAATTACTAATATCACAAATAATGTTGTTAATAATGTAAATACTAACATTGATGCTAGTGTTAAAAAACATATTGAAGCTAATAATACCAATATTATTAATCAAGTAAATCAAAATATTAATACTGCAGTTCAAAATAATAACACTACAATTTTGAACAAAGTTGATGAGAAGATTGAAAATAATAACACTACTATTATTAATAATGTTAATAAAAATGTAGATGTTAAGATTAATGATATTAAAACAAATATTAATAATACGAAAAATGAGTTGAACACTAACATTTCTAATGTTAAAAATGAACTCAATCAAAATATCAACAACGTTGATATTAAAGTTAACAACAATAAAAAAGCAATTGATAATCTAACTGTTAATGTTAACAATAATAGTAAATCTATTGCTGATTTAACTGCTAAAGTTGAAGAAAACACAGCTAACATTACTTTCAACAATACTATTGCGATGGAAAACCGTAAACTTATCGGTGATAACAAAAAAGCTATCAATGAGAACAAAAAAGCCATTGATGAATTGAAAGGTAAAGTTGGCACAACAATCAATAATATTAACACTACAATTGATAATAAGATTAATGAAAATAACACTAAGATTATCAACGAAGTTAATCACAATGTAGATGTTAAAATCAACGATAGCAAAACTAACATTATCAGTGAAGTTAACAAAACAATTAATTCTAAAATTGAAGCTAACAACACAACTATTATTAATAAAGTAAATAATGATGTTGATACTAAGATCAATGCCGTTAAAACTGATATTACAAATATTAATAATACTGTAAATAATGTAAGTGCAAAAGTTGATGCTAATACTACTAACATTACTAATAACACTACAAATATTAACAAAAATGCGACTGCAATTACTGAATTAAACACTAAAGTTGATAATCAAGGTAAAGTTTTAGTTAATCATGAAGGTCGCATCCAGGCGCTTGAACAAGACAATAAAACTATTAAAACTGATGTAGCTAACACTCAAAATCAAGTTAATATCAATACTAAAGATATTGCTGATTTGAAAGGTAAAGTTGGTCAAAATATTGGTAATGTTCAAGTAGATATTAAAGATATTAAAAACAACATCACTAATATCAACAATAAAGTTGAAGCAAACACAGTTGCAATTAACAAGGTTGATGTAAAAGTTGATGGTGTTAAAGGTGACTTGGATGGCCTTAAAGGTCGTGTTGATCGCCATGACCAACGTTTGGACTATTTACAAGATAACATTGCTGATAACTCCACACGAATCTCTATTGTTGAAGATGGTGTAAAAGCTAATACAAAAGACATTAATGTAGTTGGCACAATTGCAATGGAAAATCGCACACTTATCGGTGCAAACCAAAAAGCTATCGATGAGTTAAAAGGTCATGTTGGCACACAAATTACCAATATTGAAACTACAATCAATAAGAAGATTGAAGCTAATAATACTACAATCATCAACAAAGTAGATGGTAATATTGATGCTAAGATTGAAAAAAATAACACAGTTATTAACAATAACATTAACAATGTAAATGCTAAGACTGAAGTTAATGCTAAAGCTATTACAGATAATAGTAAACGTATTGATGCTAATTCTGCTCGTATTTCCAATAATGAAAAAGCAATCAACGAGTTAAAAGGCCATGTTGGTACACAAATCACTAACATCGAAAATACAATTACTAATAAGATCAATGAAAACAACACAGTAATCAACAAAAATATCGATGCTAAGATTGAAGCTAATAACACTACAATTCTTAATAAAGTAGACAATAACATCGATGTTAAGATTAATGCTAATAACATTAAAGTTGATCAAAAAATTGATGGTGTTAAAGGCGATTTAGATGGTCTTACTAAACGCGTTGCTCAAAACGAAAAAGACATCAACGTAGCTGGCACAATTGCTATTGAAAACCGTACACTTATCGGTGCTAATAAAAAAGCTATTGATGAATTAAAAGGTCATGTTGGCAATCAAATCACAAATATCGAAAATACAATTACTAATAAAATCAACGAAAACAATACAGTAATTAATAAAACTATCGATAATAAGATTGAAGCTAACAACACTGTTATCAACCAAAATATTGATAATAAAATCAATAGCAATAACACAACAATCATTAATAAAGTAGATCAAAACATTGACGCTAAAATCAATGCTAATAACACTACAATCATTAACAAAGTTGATAAAAATATTGATGTAAAGATCAATGAAAATAACACTCAAATCAACAATACAATCAACAAAAAAGTTGGCGATGTAAATGTTAAGATTGATGGCGTTAAAGGTGATGTAGCTGGTCTTACTGCACGTGTAGATCGTCATGATCAACGTTTAGATTACTTACAAGGCAACATTGTAGATAACTCTACACGTATTAGTGCTAATGAAGATGCTATCAAAGCATTAAAAGGTCAAGTTGGTACTACAATTAAAAATATCGAAACCACAATTAATAATAAGATTACAGAAAATAATGTAACTATTAATAAAAATATCGATAATAAGATTGAAGCTAACAACACTGTTATCAACCAAAATATTGATAATAAAATCAACAGCAATAATACAACAATCATTAATAAAGTAGATCAAAACATTGATGCTAAAATCAATGCTAATAACACTACAATTCTTAACAAAGTTGATAAAAACATCGATGTAAAAATCAATGAAAATAACAAACAAATTAACAACACAATCAATACTAAGATTGGTGATGTAAATGTTAAGATTGATGGCGTTAAAGGTGACTTGAATGGTCTTAAAGGTGATTTAGATGGCCTTAAAGGTCGTGTAGATCGTCATGACCAACGTTTAGACTACTTACAAGATAATATTGCTGATAACTCCACACGTATCTCTGTAGTTGAAGATGGTGTGAAAGCTAATGCAAAAGATATTAATGTAGTAGGTACAATTGCAATGGAAAACCGTCAATTCATTGGCGATAATAAAGTTGCTATTGCAAACAACACTAAAAATATCAACATCAATGCTAAAGCTATCGATGAGTTAAAAGGTCAAGTAGGTCAATCCTCTACAGTTATCAACGATATTAAGAAACAAATTACTAATATCAATGGTAAAGTAGAAAACAACACTACAAATATTGCTAATAACACAACTAATATTGCTAAAAATACTACAGCAATTAATAACGTAAACGTTAAAGTTGATGCTAATGCTAAAGCTATTGTAGACAACAGCAAACGTATTGATGCAACTAATGTAAAAGTAGATGCTAACACTACTAACATTGCTAACAATACAACAGCAATCAACAATGTAAATGTAAAAGTTGATGGCGTTAAAGGTGACTTGAATGGTCTTACTAAACGTGTAGAACAAAACGAAAAAGACATCAATGTAGCTGGCACAATTGCTCTTGAAAACCGCAAATTCATTGGTGATAACAAAGTAGCTATTGCAAATAACACTACAAATATTAATGTTAATGCAAAAGCTATTGATGAATTGAAAGGTCAAGTAGGTAAATCTTCTACAGTGATCAATGATATTAAAAACCAAATTACTAATATCAATGGTAAAGTAGAAAATAATACTACTAACATTGCTAACAATGCTACAAACATTCAAGCTAATGTAGTGGCAATTGCTGATAATAGCAAACGTATCACTGAAAATGCTACAAACATCGCAAACAACACTACAAATATTGCTAATAACACTACAGCTATTAACAATGTAAATGTAAAAGTTGATGGCGTTAAAGGTGACTTGAATGGTCTTACTAAACGTGTAGAACAAAACGAAAAAGACATCAACGTAGCTGGTACAATTGCAATTGAAAACCGTAAATTCATTGGCGACAATAAAAAAGCTATCGATGAATTAAAAGGTCAAGTTGGTAATACAGTTAAAAATATCGAAACTACTATTAATAACAAAATTACTGAAAACAATGTAGTTATTAATAAAAATATCGATGCTAAGATTGAAGCTAACAATACTGTAATTAATCAAAATATCACAAATGCAATTACTGAAAACAACAAGGAAATTAACAATATAATTAACAATGTAAATGTTAAAGTTGCTGGTATTAAAGGTGATATTGATGGCTTGAAAGGTCGCGTAGATCGTCATGATCAACGTTTAGACTACTTACAAGATAATATTGTAGATAACTCCACACGTATTACTGCAGTAGAAGATAGTGTTAGAGTAAACACTACAAATATTGCGAACAATACAACAGCAATCAACAATGTAAATGTAAAAGTTGACGGTGTTAAAGGTGACTTAAATGGTCTTACAAAACGTGTTGACCAAAACGAAAAAGACATCAATGTAGCTGGTACAATCGCTATCGAAAACCGTACATTAATTGGCAATAATAAAGCTGCTATCGATAAGAATGCAAAAGCTATTGCTGAATTGAACGGTAAAGTTGGTACTACTATCACTAATATCGAATCTACTATCAATAATAAGATTGAAGCTAATAATACTACAATCCTTAATAAAGTAGATCAAAATATTGATGCTAAGATTACTGCTAATAACACTGTAATTAACCAAAACATTGCTAATGCAATCAATGAAAATAACACAACAATCATTAACAAAGTTGATAAAAACATTGATGTGAAAATCAATGAAAACAATAAGCAAATCAACAACACAATCAATACTAAGATTGGTGATGTTAATGTTAAGATTGATGGCGTTAAAGGTGATGTAGCTGGTCTTACTGCACGTGTAGATCGTCATGATCAACGCTTAGATTACTTACAAGGTAACATTGTAGATAACTCTACACGTATTAGCGCTAATGAAGATGCTATTAAAGCATTAAAGGGCCAAGTTGGTACAACAGTTACTAATGTTGAAAACACAATCAATGCTAAGATTGCTGAAAACAATACAGTAATTAACAACACAATTAACAGCAAAGTTAATGAAGTAAATGTTAAGGTTGATGCTAACGCAAAAGCAATTGTTGATAATAGCAAAGCTATTACTGACATTAAAGCTAATGTGACAAATATCAGCAATAAAGTAGATGTTAATACTGCAGATATCAAAGCTATCCGCACAGATATAACTAACAACACTACTAACATTGCTAATAACACTGCAGCTATTGCTAATGTAAGCAAACAAGTTACAAATAACACAACTAACATTGCTAACAATGCAACAGCTATTGCAAACATTAGTAAACAAGTTGCTGGTAACACAGCTAACATTACTGATGTAACTGCTAAGGTAAATGCTAATACTGGCCGAATTGAATCTAATACAACTGCTATTAACAACTTAACTGGTAAAGTTGATGCTAACTCTCAAGCTATTGAATCCTTGAAAGGTCAAGTTGGTAAAGGCAATACTACAATCGTTAATGTAGCTCAAAAAGTAGAAAATATTACTCAAAACATTAACGCTCAAAATAGCAACATCCAAGCTAATACTGTAAACATTCAAAACAATACTTCCAATATTAATAACATTAAAGCTAATGTTGTTAACGTTGAAAAGAATGTAAACAATATTAAAGCTGATGTAACAGTAGTAAAAGCTGATATCACAAACATCAATGCTAAAGTTGATCAAAAAATCAATATTGTAAACAACAATATTACTAACGTTAAAAACGATGTGAAGAATATTGATGCTAAAGTTACAAACATTGATAACAAAGTTACTAATATTAACAATAAAGTAACTAATATCGATAGCAAAGTAACTAATATCGATAGCAAGGTAAATGATATTGACGTAAAAGTTAATAACCAAAATACTGTAATCAACAATATCAAAACTGATGTATCTGGCTTGAAAGATCAAGTTGGCAAAAATACTGAAGCAATTAAGAACTTGCAAAATGTAAGCGCTGATGTAAACAAAGTGAAAGAACAAGTTAATGCTAATACTCAAAAAGCAAATGCTAACGAAGAACGCATTAAAAATGTTCAAAGCCAAGTTTCTGTTAATACTGAAGCAATCAAACATAATACTGAAAACATCAATATTAACAAAGCAGCGATCAAACAAAATGCTGAAGCAATTCAAAATACTAATGTAACTGTACAAAAAGTAATTAACAAAGTTGATGAACATAGCAAAGTTATTAACGACGTATCTAAACAAGTTAATACTAATACAACTAATATTGCTAATATCAATAATGTTGTTAACCAAAATACAACTAATATTACAAATGTAACTAACCAAGTTAATACAAACACAAGTAATATTAGCAAAGTAACTAACCAAGTTAATACAAATACAACAAACATCAACACTCTAAATGCTAAAGTAGATACTAATGTTACAAATATTACTAAAGTAGATAATCGTGTAACTGAAGTAGCTAAACAAGTTAATGAAAATGCACAATTAACTAAAGCTGTTGGTACTCTAGCATTAGAAAATCATGAAAAGGTTAGTGTATTAGGTTTACAAGTAAATAAAAATACTCAAGACATTGCTGATGTAAACACTAAAGTTGATGAAAATGTTACATTAACTAAGAACATTGGTGCTATTGCATTAGAAAACAATGAAAAAGTTAATGTATTGGGCTTGCAAGTAAATAAAAATACTCAAGATATCAGTACATTAGCAGAAGCTGCAAATTACAGCTTGAAAGCTTCTAACATTGCATTACAAGATCATGCAACACTTGTTCAACATGATGCACAAATCGCAGAAAACTCTCGCCGCATTAGCAGCGTAGAACGCGATGTTAAAGTTGTAGGTGCTAATGCAGCAGCATTAGCAGCATTGAAACCTATCGAATACCACGAAGGTCAAAAAGCTCAAATTATGGCGGCTGTTGGTACTTACAAAGGTAAAACATCTACTGCATTGGGTGTAGCACATTATGCAAATCCTGATTTATTAATCCATGCTGGTGCCGCTTATGGTGGTGACCATAGCGTAATGGCAAATGCTGGTGTAACAATCGGTATTGGTAATGCTCCTACAGCTCCTAAAGCATCCCCTGCAACTGTAAAAGTTCTTGAGGATCAAGTGGCTGATTTGCAAGCACAAAACAAAGAAATTCGTGAACTTCTTGATAAAGTGATTGCACAACAACCACAACAAGCTCCAAAAGCAGCTGTAAAAACAACTAAATAATATGCCTCCCAACCGATGGGTTACACTATAATCTATCGTAGGTATAGAAACCGCGTAGCAGAAATGCTACGCGGTTTTCTTTTTGTGTGGATTTGTGGTGATTGTATTCCAATATATCGTTTGATTTAAGTGTTACAGAACTTATGGGGATATTGTGGTGGGGATTGGATATAGATAAAACTAAAATTTGGCACCTGGTGGTGGGTAGTGGTTTTTATGATTCGATTATTATTTAATTTCGAACATATGTATCTAAGAAAAGAAGAGAAAAATAGAGATTATGAAAGAAAAATATAAAAAAGTGGGATAAAAATGGATTTTTTATTGTGATTGGTGGGGAATTGTGGTAGAATTTACCATATAGTGGTGGATAAGGAATGGTAAAGGGCGGTGATACGTATGTTCATGGGAGAATATAATCACACCATTGATACAAAAGGGCGGATGATTATACCCGCGAAAATACGTGAACAACTAGGCGAAGTATGCATTGTTACTAAGGGCCTAGATAACTGCTTAGCTATTTACACCGAAGAAGCGTGGAAGAAAATTTCTGCAGCTTTACAATCACAATCCTCCACTAAAGCTAGCGTACGTGCCTTAAAACGTTTTGTTTTTGGTAGTGCCGCTGAGCTTGAATATGATAAACAAGGTCGTGTCCTCATTCCTGTACCACTACGTGAATATGCGAGCCTTGATAAACAGGCCGTTATTGTCGGTGCTGGGGATCACGTTGAAATTTGGAGCCGCGAAAAATATGATTACTATGATGATCAAGTGGCTGAAAGTATGGAAGAACTTGTCGAAGGTCTAGAAGGGATTATGTTATAGGAGGCTATGATGGAATTTAATCATACCAGCGTACTTTTACGCGAAACGGTGGACTCCGTCGTAACTAATCCAAAAGGCATCTATGTGGACTGTACTCTGGGCGGTGCAGGACATGCCCATGCTGTGGGCGAGATGCTAGACCCAGAAGGCATGATTATAGGGTTGGATCAAGATGAAGATGCGTTGAGCGTAGCTCGACAGCGTTTATCTGATTTAACATGTCAGGTATTAACAATACCGACGAACTTTTCTAACTTAAAAGAAGCCCTCCATAATGAGGGCATCTATGAAGTAGATGGATTTATCTTTGATCTTGGCGTATCTAGCTATCAACTGGATACACCAGAGCGTGGCTTTTCATATATGAATGATGGCCCACTCGATATGCGTATGGATAAGGACGCACCATTAACGGCAGAAGAGGTTGTTAATGAATATGATGCTGAAGCATTATTGCAAATTATCCGCGACTATGGTGAAGAGCGATGGGCTAAGCGCATTGTTGAATTCATCATTAATGCACGTCAAGAAAAACGAATTACCACCACTGGTGAGTTAGTTAGAATTATTAAGCAAGCAATACCTGCGAAGGCGCGTCAAGATGGACCGCATCCGGCAAAACGGACGTTCCAAGCCATTCGCATTGAAGTAAATAGAGAATTAGCTATCTTGCATGATAGTTTTGTAGATGCTGTATCCATGTTGAAACCAAAGGGGAAAATTGGGGTTATCACATTCCACTCCTTGGAAGATCGAATTACAAAACAAACTTTCAAAGAGTTGAGTACAGCATGTATATGTCCTCCAGAATTGCCAATGTGCGTTTGTAACCACAAGGCAGTTGTGAAGGCGAAGAATAAGGCTATAGAGCCGAGTGCAGGGGAGATTGAGGTTAATCCGAGGGCTAGAAGCGCAAAGTTACGCGTAGCCGTCAAGTTGTAGAATTGGAAGGGGTTAGTGTTTATGTTAGCGAGAAAGGCTGTTGTGGGCCAAGTTAAAAGCGATGTGTTGGTCGCTTCACAAGGGAGAAAACGTAGTGCAAATGTGGCTCTAGATTTGAGCCCTATGATGTGGCAGGTTGTATATGGTATTGCTGCATTGGTTGCATTTTTGCTTATCATGATGGTTATGAATGCGTACAGCACAAAATTAGGCTATGAAGTAGTTAAAACACAGCAAGCTGTAGTACAATTAACAAAGGATAATGATGCGTTGGATGTTGAAGTGGCTTCTTTGAAGTCTCCTGTTCGTATTCAACAAATCGCAGAACAACAACTAGGGATGGTTTTGCCTGATTCTTTTGTTTATAGTACAAAAAGCGCTGTTACTGAACGTACTGTACAAGAGAAACAGCAAATTATAGACTAGCAGGCAAAGCAGCTCGTATTGGGCTGCTTTCCTTTGCGTGTAAAGGAGATTGTATATGAAACAATTACAAGATATAGTAAAAACTTTGCAAATACCGCATGTAGAAGGCAATACAGCTGTTGAGGTATTAGATATTACGGCTGATTCTCGTGCAGTAAAAGCAGGTAGCTTATTTATTGCATTAGATGGTGCCACTGTAGATGGTCATAATTATGTAAATAAAGCTGTTGAAGCTGGTGCTGTAGCAGTACTTGTATCTAAACCGGTAGAGGTATGTGGTGATGTTTGTGTTATCACTGTAGAGGATACTCGAAAAGCTATGATGGCTTGTGTGCCATATTTCTTTGATTATCCAGCCAATTCCATGCGTATGATCGGTGTTACTGGTACTAATGGTAAAACGACTACAACTCATATGATTCGTCATATTTTGAAAGGTCAAGGCCATAAAGTAGGCGTTATTGGTACCGTTCATATTATGATTGGTGATACATCCTATCCAATTCATAATACAACGCCTGATGTAGTAGATTTACAACATATTCTTCATCAAATGGTAGAAGAAGGTGTTACCCATTGTGTCATGGAAGTATCTTCCCATGCGTTAGCATTAGGTCGGGTTTCTGGTGTTGAATATGATACAGCAGTATTCACGAACTTGACACAAGATCATTTGGACTTTCACAAGACCTTTGAAAATTATTTGGCAGCTAAGTGTAAATTATTTGAACAAGTTAGCGCGCCGAACCAAACTAAATCTGGTAAAGGGGCTATCATCAATATCGATGACGAGTATGGTCATCGTGTAATTGAAAAAACAACGGCGCCTATCATTACGTACAGTATTGATGGTAAAGGGTCGTTAAATGCTCATGATGTTGAAATGACGCCTAAATCTAGCCGTTATACTGTATCCTATGATGGCAATGACTATACAGTGGCTATGAATACAACTGGTTTGTTTAATGTATATAATACATTGGCTGCTATTGGCGCTTGTTTATTAGAAGGTATCTCCATGGAAGATATCGATAAGGCGTTGAAAACATTTAGCGCTGTGCCTGGCCGTTTTGAGCTTATTGAAGAAGGTCAACCATTTGCAGTTGTTGTAGACTATGCACATACACCAGATGGGTTAGAAAATATTTTGCAAACTGCAAAGGCTATTCAAGAAAATCGCATTATTGTAGTCTTTGGTTGTGGTGGTGACCGGGATGCTACAAAACGTCCTATAATGGGCCGTATTGCTGCACAATATGGCGATGTAGTATATGTTACATCTGACAATCCTCGCACAGAAGATCCTGTGAAAATTGTGAAAGATGTAGAGGTAGGCGTTAAAGAAGGCCTTCGTGAAGGCTCTCACTATGAAGTTATCGTTGATCGTCGGGAAGCGATTCAACATGCAATACAAAATGCAAAACCTGGGGATATTGTACTAATTGCAGGTAAGGGGCATGAGGATTACCAAATCTTAAAGGATAAAACGATTCATTTCGATGATCGTGAAGAGGCGCGAGCAGCCCTCAAGGAGATCTAATATGGCAGAATTTACATTGTCTCAAGTGGTAGAAGCCACACAAGGGACGAGTGCACATACCGACAATATTAAGTTTTTAGATGTATCTACTGATACAAGAACGATTGAATCAGGCTTTTTATTTGTATCCTTAAAAGGCGATACCTTTGATGGTCATGATTTTATTAATACAGCTATCGAAAAGGGCGCTACTGGTGCAATTGTAGAAAAAGGCCGTGCAGTGGACGGCATCGTATGCATTGAAGTAGATAATACATTGGTAGCGTATCAAAATTTAGCACGTTACCACCGTCGTCGATTTGATATCCCTGTAGTTGCTATTACTGGTTCTTCTGGTAAAACTACAACAAAGGAAATGGTAGCTGCTGTACTCGGTACCGAATTTAATGTTTTGAAAACTGAGAAAAACTTTAACAATGAAATTGGTTTGCCAAAAACATTGTTGCGTTTAACTGCAGAACATCAAGCTTGTGTTGTTGAAATGGGCATGCGTGGCCTTGGTCAAATCGAGGAGCTTGCGCTGATTGCAGAACCAACTATGGGTATTATTACCAATGTTGGTACTAGCCATATTGAGCTATTAGGCTCTCGTGAAGCCATCGCACAAGCTAAAGGTGAGTTAATTCGTTGCTTGCCTGAATATAGTGTGGCTATTCTCAATGAAGATGATCCATATGTTAAAGCTATGGATAGTCTTGCCAAAGGTAAAACGATTACCTATGGTATCGAACGTAATGCCACATGTATTGGCAGTCATTTGCGTTATAAAAAAGATGGTATTAAATTTACATGCAAATGTTATGACGAAGTATTTGATATCTTCTTGCCTATGATTGGTGAACACAATGTATATGACGCATTGGCAGCAATTGTAGCTGGTCGTGTGCTAGGCATTAAGTCCAATACGATTCGCAAGGGCTTAAGTGAATTTACAGGCACTCCTATGCGCCAAGAAATCGTACCATTTGAAGATATTGTTATCTTAAATGACGCGTATAATGCAAATCCTTCTTCTATGGCTGAAGCGATAAAAGCTTTGGGGCAGCTAGAAGGTAAACGTAAAATTGCTATGCTTGGTGATATGCTTGAACTTGGTGATTATACTGAACAAGCGCATCGTGAAATTGGTCAATTGCTAGCTGAAGAAGGTTATAGTGTTGTCTTCACATTTGGTGATGCTGCTGCCTTTATAGCTAAAGAAGCTAAAAAAGCAGGCTTAACTACATTCCGTTGTAATAGCTATTTGGAAATGGCCAATGCATACAGTGATATTCGCGAAAAAGGGGATGTTATCCTAGTCAAAGGCTCCCGTGGTTTGCGGATGGAACGAGTTGTTGAAGAATTGAAAGATCGTGAATAAAAGGTTACGGCTAGTTATATCTAGCCGTCATCTGTTTATTAATGAGTAGAGGATTCGTATGATATATCACATTCTATTAGCCTTCGTAGTAACCTTTATTATTACGGTAGTGCTAGGTAAATTTGCTATTCCTATGTTGCGTTCTTTGCACGCACAACAAAGTATTCGTGAAGAAGGTCCAGAAAGTCATCAAGCGAAAGCTGGTACACCAACAATGGGTGGCGCTTTCATGATGGTAGCCCTCGTCATTGGGGTTGCTTTATTTGCACCGTGGAATGTGGGTACTGGTATGTTATTATTCCTAACATTAGGACATTGTTTATTGGGCTTCTTTGATGATTTTGTAAAAGCTGTAAAAAAACGTAATCTTGGTTTGACAGCAAAGCAAAAATTACTAGGTCAATTTATTTTGGCTGCAATATTCTGTTACTGTATTACTGAAATTATGGTTATTCCTACCACATTGTGGATTCCTGTAGCAGATATTCACCTTCAATTAGGTTGGGCTTATTATGTATTGGCATTTTTAATTATCGTAGGTGCTACGAATGCCGTAAATCTTACAGATGGTCTTGATGGTTTAGCTAGTGGTACATCTGCTGTAGCTGCCATTGCCTTTTCCGTTATCGGCCTTATGGCTGCATCCACAACAAATTCTATTGGCGCTGAAAGCGTTGCTTACTATGGTGCCATTGTAGCCGCTGTATGCCTTGGTTTCTTGGTATACAATGTAAACCCTGCAAAAGTATTTATGGGGGATACAGGTTCTTTAGCCTTAGGTGGCGCTTTTGCAGCGATGGCGATTCTTACAAAAACAGAGTTGTTACTCGTTGTAATTGGCGGTATTTTTGTTATGGAAGCGTTATCCGTTATTATTCAAGTTATTTCCTTTAAAACTCGTGGTGTACGAGTATTTAAAATGAGCCCTATTCACCATCATTTTGAGTTGTCTGGTTGGGCTGAACAAACTGTTGTTAATCGCTTCTGGTTTGGTGGTGCTGTATTAGCTGTTATTGGTGTCATTTTAGCGACTATAACTTTGTAAGATAATACTTAACGGAAGCCGCAAATAATGGTATGCTTATAAGATAGGAATACATTATTTTTGTTGATAATTTAGGTGATACAGATGGAATACGGAGACAAACATATACTTGTTCTGGGCGCTGGTGCCAGCGGTATAGGCGCATCTTGGGTGTTAGCTCAAGTTGGGGCCCATGTAGTGTTAAATGATTATAAGCCTGTTGCACTGCCTGCAGATGAGGAAAAAAGACTAGTATCAGCGGGTGTGGAGATTATTACAGGTCTACAAGACGAATCCTTGCTTGATGGCGTGGATCGTATTGTTATTTCTCCAGGTATTTCTCTAGATATTCCCATTGTAAAAGCTGCTCAAGCGCGTGGTATTGATGTAGTTAGTGAAGTTGAAGTAGCTTATGAGTTATCTAAATCTCCAATTGTAGCCGTTACTGGTACAAACGGTAAGACTACTACTACAACATTATTAACTAAGGTATTGGAAGGAACTGGAAAACCAGTTCGCGTTGGTGGCAATATAGGGGATTCCCTCAGTGAAGTTGCCTATTCCATGCCAGTAGATGGTTTCTTGGTAGCTGAACTATCTAGCTATCAATTAGAAACAATTAAGCATTTTAGACCGATTGGTGCTATTATGCTCAATATTACACCAGACCATTTAGCTCGTCACAAGACGATGGAAAATTATATTGCTGCAAAGGAACGAATCTTTGAAAATCAATTGAGCACAGATTTTATGGTGCTTAATATTGATGATCCAATTGTGGCAGATATGGAACATCGTGTGCCTAGCCATATCCTTAAAATTAGTCAACATCAAGTGGTACCAAATGGTGCCTACTATGATAAAGGACAATGTTATGTAACAAAGGATGGTAAGGCAACGCCTGTTATTGGAAGCGATGATATTCATATTCCAGGTAGTCATAATATTGAAAATATTTTAACTGTTATCGCTTTAACCTATGCGTTAGGTGTGCCAGTAGAAACTATCCATCGCATTATTAGCGAGTTCTATGGTGTTGAACATCGATTAGAACGGGTTAAAACGATTGATGGCGTTACATTCTATAATGACTCTAAAGCTACTAATGTTGACTCTGTTGTAAAAGCATTAGAATCCTTTGATCAATCAGTTATTTTATTAGCTGGTGGTCATGATAAAATGACTCCATTAGAAGATTTTATGCAGCTTGTTAAAGATCATACAAAAGCTGTTATCTTTATGGGGGAAGCGGCGGATCGATTTGAAGCTGCTGCAAAAGAGACTGGCGTTCAGCCTATTTACAGAGCTTCATCTATGAAAGATGCTGTTGAACAAGGTTATAAATTGGCTGACCAAGGTGATATTGTATTATTATCACCAGCATGTTCAAGCTTTGATTGGTATAGCTGTTTTGAAGAACGTGGCGATGATTTCAAAAATTGTGTTCATATGTTGCAAGAAGGGAGACACCATTAATGAAACGTATCATTATTTCAGGTGGTGGCACCGGTGG
Organism: Veillonella fallax; assembly: GCF_020687175.1. Lineage (NCBI taxonomy): Bacteria > Bacillati > Bacillota > Negativicutes > Veillonellales > Veillonellaceae > Veillonella > Veillonella fallax. The sequence continues at coordinate 28,287 of NZ_JAJEQD010000001.1, forward strand.
ACATATATATCCAGCAATAACTATATATAAGGAAATTATGAAGCAGAACCCTGATGCACAGGTTTTATATGTAGGAACTGAAAAGGGCTTAGAGGCAACCTTAGTGCCTAAAGAAGGCATTGAGTTTACTACATTACCCGTACAAGGTTTGCAACGTAAATTATCTTTTGGTACGTTGGTGACGTTAGGTAAGACTGCTTTCTCTCTTGTGAAAGCCAATACAATCATTTCTAACTTTAAGCCGGATGTAGTTATTGGTACTGGTGGTTATGTCTGTGGTCCTATTCTCATGGCTGCAGCATTACGCAACATTCCAACATTGATACAGGAACAAAATGTCATTGCAGGTATTACAAATAAAATTCTAAGCCGTTTTGTTGATGTAGTAGCCGTGGGCTACAAGGATGCAGAAGCATCTTTTTCAAAGGCAAAACGCGTAGTGTATACTGGTAACCCAGTACGCCCTGATGTATTAGTCGATACTAGAGCTGATGGACGTAATTATTTTAATTTAAGTGATGACACATTTACAGTTCTCATAGCAGGTGGCTCTCGGGGGGCGCGAACTATCAATAATGCTATGATTGATGTACATAAGCATTTTCAAGGAACAAAAGGAATCAAATTAATCCATATTACAGGGGACGGAGAATACAAATCTGTGTTATCTCAGCTTGGTATTACCGATGGTGATGGTTTAGGTGATTCTTCAGTGATTCTGCCATATCTACATGATATGCCAAAAGCTTTGGCAGCAGCTGATTTAGCAGTCTTTAGATCTGGTGCTATCGGTCTTGCTGAGCTGGCGGTTCGAGGTATTCCATCTGTGTTGGTACCATATCCATATGCAGCGGAAGATCATCAAACATATAATGCCCGTATCTTTGTTCAAGAAGGGGCTGCTCATATGATCGTTGATCAAATGTTAAGTGCTCATGATTTGATAGGGGAAATTGAAATGTTTATGGCCAATCGTGATTTATTGTCACAAATGGGAGAACGAGCATTGCAATTAGGGAAACCAAATGCGGCTCATGATATTGCAAAATTAGCATTATCTATTGCAAAGTAACAAGGAGAGGTTTTATGTTAGACGGTATTCATAAGATTCACCTTATTGGTATAGGTGGGTCTGGCATGCGTGCTATAGCGAATATTTTAATTCAAAAAGGTTATGATGTATCTGGTTCAGATGTAACTGAATCTGCAGTTATTGAAAAGTTCAGAAATATGGGCGCTACCGTTCATATTGGTCATAATAAAGAGTATGTAAATGGCGTTGATGCTGTAGTTCGTTCTACAGCTATTCGTGAAGATAATCCTGAAATTGTAGCGGCAAAAGAACAAGGTATTACAATTTTGCACCGTTCCGATATTGTAAAAGCTGTGTTAGACGTAACAGATGGCATTGCAGTAGCCGGCGCACACGGTAAAACTTCTACTACTTCAATGATTGGTCAAATTTTAGTAGAAGCAGATGCTGATCCAACAGTTATTATTGGTGGTGAAGTAGATTATTTAAAAGGTAGTAGTTGCCTTGGCAAAGGCCATTTTTCTGTAGTAGAAGCAGATGAAAGTGATGGGTCTTTCTTGAAACTACGTCCACACACAATTGTTATTACTAATATTGAAGATGATCATATGGATCATTACAAAACAATGGATAATTTGCTAAATGCATTCTGTGAGTTTGTTGAAACCTTACCAGAATCTGGCAAAGCAATCGTATGTGGTGATAATGAAAATATTCGCTACATTATGAGTCGTGTAAATCGTAACTTCATTACATATGGCTTAAGCGATAATAATGACTATGTAGCTAAAAATATTCATTATGTAGATTCTACATTGGTTTATGATGTATATCATAAGGGTGTAAATATTGAGCGTATTCGCTTGCGTGTTCCTGGTGAACATAATGTATTGAACTCCTTGGCTGCCTTTATTGTGGCTCATGATTGCTGTGGTGTAGAAACACGTATCATTACTAAGGGCTTAGGTAAATTTATCGGTGCAAAACGTCGTTTTGAAACGAAAGGTCATGTAGCCGGTGTATGGGTTGTTGATGACTATGCTCATCATCCTACAGAGATTAAAGCTACGTTGAAAGCTGCAAAAGAGTTAGAAAAACATCGTGTTATCTGTGTATTCCAACCACATCGCTTTACTCGTACTAGCTTGCTAAAGGATGAATTTGCCACTGCTTTCACAAACGCTGATGAAGTCTATATGACAGATATTTATAGCTCTGGCGAAGATCCAATCCCTGGAATTGATGGACATACGATTCCAAATGCTATTAAAGCGGCCACAGGTCAAGATGTAAATTATGTGCCGTCTGTTGACGATTTACCTGAAGTATTAGCTAAAGTAGTGAGACCTAATGACTTGGTTATCACCATGGGCGCAGGTTCTATTAATCAATATGGACCAAAATTATTAACTATATTGGAGGAAGGCTTACAATGAAAGATAAAAAAATAATCGTATTGATGGGTGGTCCTTCCAAAGAGGCGGAAGTATCTCGCCGTACTGGTGCTGCTATTGCGGAAGCACTTGAAAGCAAAGGTTATAATGCCCAAACATTAGAACTTAATCCACGTACTGTTTTAAAAGATATTGAAGCCCTCGGTGGTGAAGTAGTATTCAATGCCATTCACGGCCGTTATGGTGAAGACGGTGCATTACAAGGCTTATTAGAAATGGCTGAAATTCCATACACTGGGTCCGGTATTATGGCTCATGCAGTAGGGATGAATAAAAAAGTAAGTAAAGATGTGTTTAAAGGTGCCAATATTCCTACGGCGGCTTCCGAGTCCTTCAATGGCAATCTTGAATCTGCAGAGGCTATTATTGAACACATCCGTAAAGATTTTACAATTCCAGTAGTTGTGAAATCTGCCACTCAAGGTTCTAGTATTGGGGTTACTATCGTTCGCGATGAAGCTCAGTTAGAAGCGGCTGTAACAGAAGCTCTTAAATATGACCCTATTCTCGTGGTAGAACAATTCCTTGATGGTCGTGAATTTACAGTATCTGTTTTAGATGGTAAAGCATTGTCTGTTATTGAAATTCGTCCACATTCTGGTGAATATGACTACAAGAGTAAGTATACTGTAGGTGCTACAGAGTATTTAGTGCCAGCACCTATTAGTGAAGAAATGACTGCTGAAATGCAACGCATTGGGGAACTTGTATATCGCGAAGTACAAGGCAGTGGGGTTATTCGTGTTGATGTTATGACAGATCATGCCGATAAGATGTATGTTCTTGAATATAACACTGTGCCTGGTATGACAGCAACGTCTTTAGTACCAAAAGCAGCTAAAGAAATGGGAATCGACTTCCCAACATTATGTGAAAAAATTCTATTAACAGCTAGTATAGGGAAATTTTAAGGGCTAATAGAAGATAAGGAGTTAACTATGGATGATAAGCAAAACCATCCATCCAACTCTGGGGAGATGCAGTCTTCTACACCTGTTCGTGATGAACGGGCTGTATTTAGAAAACGAGTGTTAAAAATCGGTGGTGCAGTTACTCTCGTGTTGGTGGGGTTGTTTACACTACCTATTCCTTTTGGATCCTTAAAAGTTACTGGATCGGATAAGGTAACTGTACAAGATGTAATGGTAGCAGGTGATATACATGAACCTGTTAATATATTGCAAATTAGTACAGAAAAATTAAAAACTAGATTGTCGAAAGACTTACGTGTCGAAGAGGCTCAAATTAGCTATCAGTTGCCACTTACAATGGTGGTAAATGTGGTGGAACGCAAGGCTGTTGCCGTTGTACCCGCTCAGTTTGGATATTTGACCCTTGATGGTAAAGGTCAAGTGATTGCATCTGAGCCTGCTATTCAAGATACATCGGTGCCTATGATTTCTGGTGTAAAAGCTGGAAATATACTCTTAGGAGATACGGTGGTAGATAAGCCGATATTGGCTGCTCTTGAATATTTGAACTCTCTTGATGAGGAGACATTCAAGAATATTGCAGAGGTTAATATCGGAGATCCTGATGCAATAATGGCATATACTGTTTCAGGTGTGCAGATTCGACTGGGAGATGGCAAAGACTTAGCAAAAAAAGCAGAGCTAACTCAGTCGATGTTACAAGATATTAAAAAGACTCATGGTAATGTACAGTATATAGATGTAAATGTTTCGTCACCGTACATTAAAACCGATGTGATGCCAGAAGGCAAAAAGCATCAAAATGGAGCACCGACTACAGAAAATTCATCTACTAAGAAGGATGAGACAAAAACAAGATAAATAAGGTCATGTTGAAAATAAAAGGTAGATGATTGTCGTGAGACACGAACGGTGGGCAATTGCCATAGTCAGCTGTATATTGGGGTTTATGGTTGTAACCCAATATAAGATGACGCAAGATAATATAGAAGAAAATATTCGCTTACAACGGGCTGGTGATTTAGCAGTACAATTGCGAGAGGCCCAGAGTGAACGGGATGCTTTATTAAAGCAAATTGAATCACTAAAAAAAACTGGCGCTAATGGCGATGGTAAAGCTGATGAACAGCTCATGATGAAAGCGGCTTTAACAAATGTTAAAGGTCCAGGTGTTAGCGTTTTGATTGAAGATAGCTTAAAGCCTGTTCAAAGTGGTGAAAATCCCAATTTGTATGTAATTCATGATGAAGATATTCTTAGGATTGTTAATGAATTACGGGCTGGTGGGGCTGAAGCAATAGCTATTAATGATCAACGCCTTATAGGAACGTCTGAAATACGATGTTCAGGACCAACTATTACTGTAAATGGTAAGGTCTTTGGCGCTCCTTTTACGGTAAAAGCTATTGGAGATCCAAAGACATTAAATTCGGCGCTAACTATGCGTGGTGGTGTAGTAGATTCGCTTAAACATTGGGGTATAAAGGTAACTATAAAGCAAGAAGAGGATGTAGCGATTCCTGCTTTCACAGGTACTTTTAGAGAAGAACATATGAAGCCTAATGAGTTAGGAGGTAAAGAATGAACATCTATATCTTTGCCATCATTGGCCTAATCATAGGGGCTACCTTAGGATGGATAGCACCACTTCATATCCCTATTAGTTACTCGAACTATACATCAGTAGCTGTCCTAGCGGCATTAGATGCAGTGTTTGGCGGTAGTCGAGCGGCACTAGAAAGAACCTTTAATCTTAGCAACTTTGTAATTGGGTTCTTTTCAAATATGGTGTTAGCTGTTATTCTTGTATATGTTGGTGATTTAATAGGCATTAATCTTTACTATGTAGCCCTTATTGGTTTTGGGTTGCGTGTGTTTATTAATGTAGGCGCTATACGCAAGATAATTATGACTAAGCGGTTCTAATAAATCACATTCTATATAGTGGAAAGTTTTTAAATTTTAGTGTAAAATAAATGTAATTGTTATAAGATAGTCAGTATATAAATCGATACATTGGGACGTATATTGATGCAATAGATAACGATAAGAGGAGGAAGTTCAATGTCTGATTTTGCAAATATTAAAGTTATCGGTGTTGGTGGTGGCGGTAATAACGCCGTTAATCGTATGGTTGATAACCAAATTAAAGGTGTTCAATTTTTAGCTGTTAATACAGAAAACCAAGTGCTTGAATTGTCCAAGGCGGATGTAACAATTCAAATCGGTGAAAAAGTTACTAAAGGTCTTGGTGCAGGTGCTAACCCACAAATCGGTGAAGAAGCAGCTCAAGAAAGTCGTGAAGAAATCACTAAAGCACTTGAAGGTGCTGATATGGTATTCGTAACTGCTGGTATGGGCGGTGGTACTGGTACTGGTGCTGCGCCTATCGTAGCTGAATGTGCTAAAGAAGTTGGTGCATTAACAGTAGGCGTTGTAACTAAACCTTTCGCATTTGAAGGCAAACGTCGTCGTGCTGCAGCAGAAAAAGGCATTGAGTTCTTGACTCAAAAAGTTGATACAATCATCGTTATTCCTAATGATAAATTATTACAAGTAGTAGACAAAAAATGTTCCGTATCTGATGCTTTTAGTAAAGCTGATGAAGTTCTTCGTCAAGGTATCAAAGGTATTTCTGATTTGATTCAAATTCCTGGTTTAATCAACCTTGACTTTGCAGACGTTAAAACTATCATGACTAATCAAGGCGAAGCATTGATGGGGATTGGTGAAGGTACAGGTGAAAACCGTGCTGCAGACGCTGCTAAAATGGCAATTAATAGCCCATTGTTGGAAACTTCCATTGATGGTGCAAAAGGTATCTTGCTTAACATTTCTGGTAGCTCCGATTTGGGTATTTTTGAAGTGAATGAAGCAGCTCAAATTATTTCTGATGCAGCAGATCCTGATGCAAATATCATCTTCGGTTCTGTTATCGATGAAAGCTTAGGCGATAAAGTTCAAGTTACGGTTGTAGCAACTGGTTTTGGCAATAACGCTAAAAGCGTACCAGAATTCGGTAAAACAACTACAACATCTCGTCCAGCATCCACTACAACAACAAACAGCGGTATCCCTGATATCCCTGTATTCATGAAACGCTAATTTATAGAGTGTATAATTAAAACATTCGTAAATAAGTAACTTAGTAAGACATATCTTGAGATATGTGTATAGGAGGTACAAATGAAGAAATTAGTATTATTAACTCTAGCAGCTACAGTTGTGGCAGGTAGCGCATTCGCAGCAGCACCTGTAACAAAAATTAGCGATGGTTCCACTAAAGTACAAGCTGATTATGCATTTAAACAACATGTATCTAAAGGTGGCGGCAATAGCAACGATGGTTTCGGTGTTTCTTTGCAACACGATCTTTCCGATAAAACAGCTGTACAATATTCCTATGATAAATTGAATGCAAAAAATGGCGACATTAAAGATCATCAATTAGCATTGGTATATAAAGTGCATCCAAACGTAAACGTATATGGTGCTGGTACTGCAATTCGTACAAATGATACTGAATTAGGTTTCCAAGCAGGTGTTATTGGCCATGTACCATTGACAGAAAAAGTTAACGGCTTTGCTAAAGCTGGTTGGGGTAATGATATTAAGCAAACTTACCAAGTAGGTGCTCAATATGAAGTTCGCCCTGATGTAGACTTGAACGTATACTATGGCTATGATAAATATAGCGTAAACAACAACGATAAAACTGCAAAAGGTTTACACGCTGGTGTAGGCTACTCCTTCTAAGGATAACTAAAGACCACTCTAATGAGTGGTCTTTTTTTGTACGTTTATAAAAATAGATATCTGTAGGGATGTTATTTATAAATTTATTTTGTATAGGATATTGTATATATCCTATATACCTTAATTTTATAATAAATCAGCTTATAATCAGTATTATTTCTTATGTATACAATATATTTTCTAAATACTCATTGTATAATTAAATAAGTTTAGGTATGATAAATATGTAATAATTCATTTTAGATAGGATGGTGTAAGTTATGACAAGTGTTGCTGCAAAGCATGCAAAAGGGAAAAAACTTAAAGATGTAATCTTTGTAACTGCTGGCCAAGCCCAAGCTGATGCTAAAGAAAATGGTCGTGAGAACGTTGTTAACGGTACATTAGGTGCGATTCATGATGAAGATGGTAAATTAGTATTCCTTAAAACCGTTAAAGATGAATATTTAAGCCTTCCTGACTCTGAACATATTGGCTATGCACCAATCGCAGGTGTACCCGAGTTCCTTGCTGCTGCAGAGAAAGAATGCTTTGGACAATCTCGTCCAGAAGGTCATATCCGTAGTATTGCTACTGCAGGTGGTACTGGCGGTATTCATCACTTAGTTCATAACTACACAGAACCTGGTGATGAAGTGTTGACTGCTGATTGGTACTGGGGTGCCTATCGAGTAATTTGCAGTGATGTAGGTCGTACACTTGTTACGTATTCTTTATTTGATGAACATAATAACTTTAACCATGAAGCGTTCCAAAATCGTGTAAATGAATTAGCTGCTAAACAAACAAATGTGGTAATTTTGTTTAATACACCTGGTAATAACCCAACAGGCTACTCAATTGAGGATAAAGACTGGGAATCCATTCTTAACTTCTTAAAAGAACTCGTTGCTATTGGTCGCAATAATGTGATCATCGGCATTGATGTGGCTTACCTTGATTACTCTGGTAAAAAAGAAGAGGTTCGTTCATTCTTTAGTAAATTTAGTCATTTGCCAAAAGAGATTCTTACATGTGTTTGCTATAGCTTGTCTAAAGGCTTCACTATGTATGGTCAACGTGTAGGGGCTTTGATTGGTATTTCTGATGACGAAGAAATTGCTGATGAATTCTTAGAAATCAACAAATCTACTAGCCGTGCTACATGGTCTAATATTTGTCGTCCAGCAATGCGTACAATGGCAAATATTGTGGCTGATCCAGCTAAGTTTAAAGAATATGAAGCTGAACGCAATAGCTACTATCAATTAATCCGCGATCGTGCAGATATCTTTAAACAAGAAGCAGCACAAGTAGGTCTTCCTATGTTACCATACCGTGGTGGCTTCTTCATTACGATTCCTACAGATTCTGCTAATGCTATCTGTGAAGAATTGAAGAAAGAGCATATTTATGTTATTGCTCTAGCTAACGGTATTCGCGTTGCAGCATGTGGTATTCCTAAATTCCAAATGACAGGCCTTGCTGAAAAAATTTACAATGCTATGAAACGTCTTGGCAAGCTATAATACATAAGTTTTACTAATACTAAAGTCCGCTTGATATATCAAGCGGACTTTTTGTGGGTAATAGAAAAGCGTACGCATAATTGACTTATCATTTATGCGTACGCTTTATATATTAATGAATATCTTTATGTTCTTTAATATCTTGGTCAGCTTCTTTAGCTAAATTTTCTAAAGCTCGTTTAGGAGCTGTTCGTTCACCGGTTTCTGGATCTACAAATTCAACGCGATCTAAAGTATCTGTAATTTGCCCTCGAATGAATGATAAGTAGATTTCATAAAGTTCTTTTTTTTCTGCTAATTCCTCTGGTGTTAGTTGTTGTCCAGATTTTTTCTTTGCTGCTAGTTCATTTATGCGCTTTAATGTATCGTTAATATTACTCATATTGACCTCCTGTATTCTATATTAGAATAACATGATTTATTATAACATAGAACTAAATGAATACGTATGGTAAGATATAAGTTGTACGCGTCTGTACTTTCACAAGTGAGAAAGGAGAGCTGTATGCGTGTAACAAAAGCGATAAAGGCAGAGCAATTAAAATTATTGCAAGAACATTATTTTGATGCAAAACCTGCCCTTGAGTATACAAATGAATTTGAATTATTAGTAGCCGTTGTTTTATCTGCACAATGTACGGATGAAAGGGTTAATATTGTTACGAAACGATTGTTCCCTGAATTAAATCATCCTGCTAAAATGCTTGAAATAGGGGTTACAAAACTAGAAACTCTTATTAAAGATTGCGGTCTTTATAAGTCTAAAGCGAAAAACTTAATTGCTACCTGTCAAATTTTGGTAGAACAATACCATGGTGAGGTACCACGAGAATTTGATCAACTAGTAGAATTACCAGGTGTGGGTCGTAAAACAGCTAACGTGGTGGTGTCCGTATTGTTCGGTACGCCTGCCATTGCGGTAGATACCCATGTATTCCGTGTAGCTAATCGATTAAAATTGGGTATTGCTAAAACTCCAGAAGAGATGGAGAAGAAATTGCAAAAGGCTATCCCTAAAGAGGATTGGGCTGCTGCTCATCACTGGTTGATTTATCATGGCCGTAAATTATGTAAGGCTCGTAAGCCTTTATGTGAAGAATGTTTTTTAAATCATGTATGCCCTTCGGCGGGAAAGGTTTAATATGAAAGTAAATAACGAAGAATTTATTGCCCTTTGTGCGACTCATGGCATTGAGGGAATTGATATTGTAAATGAGTTAATGCGTTTTAAAGTACTAGATCAATTGATTTCTAGTAATGCTAGCTCCCGTGAGTGGGGTGTAACAGCAGATGATTTATATGCGTTAGCAGAAAAATCCACAGTCGAGTCTTTTGGTCCTGTTCCATATGATTTGAATACATTCCAAGCTCTATATGGTCCATCCTTTAGAGTTGAATTATTTGATTTCATTAGCGATACAGGTATCTTGGATGGTCTAGATGTAGGCACTATTTGGGAAACTCCTGTTCGTGAAAGTATCGAAGCCCATAGCAAAACGGGAGAACTCGTTCTTTACGCTTATGTAGAAGAATATGCAGGCATGGTTGAAGAGATTCTTCAATCTTATGAAGATAAAAAAGTCGTTCTTTATACGGCGTCTCCAGTGTGCTATAGCATTTTGACACGTTTATACCCAATGGCACAAATTATTAATCAATGGCCTCATCGTAGCTATTTTGACCATATCTTTACAGGTACGGTTGGCATGTTCCAATCCTCTGAAGATATTGTGGAAGAAGTGGCAAATGGACTACATAATCTTGTTCCAGAAGGGACTGCACAATTATTCTTACCTGCTACAATGGCACAAAACCAATTGGGCTTAAATAATATGGCATTGCAATTCTTCTTGAATCAAAAGCGTGTAGAAGCAATCCGTGAATGGACTCCATTAGGGGCTTATGAAATTGTATATGGTAAATACGATGTTAAAAAGATGCGCGTTGGCTTGCGTGAACGCGTAGGAGATGAGTGGAAAACGATTAATTATATTCCATTGCCTCATGGTGTATTTGCTCAATTACCGGTATTCACAGTATTAAATTATGGCTTGTCTTTACGCTCTATTTTATTGCCAGGCGGTCAAACTGATGTAGCCTTAGGTCAAGATGGTATTTACTGTATCGACAGCCGAGTTTCTGCATTAGGACGTAATGCTCTTGTGGAAAGTGGTGCTTATTTCCTAACATTCAAACGTTACGCGGATCATGTAGATGTAGATATTACTACAGAGGCACCAGCAGAGGATATTTACTGGATGTTCCCAGATGCTGAATTGGCATATATGTGGTATGCATACTTCTGTAGTACTACGGGTCAAACATTGATTCAAGAGATTTCCATGCTCGTTCAAACAGATGAGTCTTTCGGCTATATGCTTAGCAGCGTGCGTCGCCGCGTATTAGATGTTAATAATGAAGCTCAATTAATTTCATCTGTACAGGCTGCTGATGAAGCCTATATCAAGGCTGTTACAGAAGCAGCTACAAATTGGAAATCTACGGTAGATGAATTAGGTGCTCAAGTAATGCCTCCTACTACATCTATTGATATTGAAGACTATAGCGATTATAAAAACTAATTGTAAAAGTCTGATATTTAGTTTAAAATATATCGTATCCTAAAAAATATGAACTACTAAATATAGTAGGTATGAACCATACTACACAGATGTGTAAGAAAGGAGGACTGACTCATGGCAGTTATTAATTTTGAAATCTTCAAAGTTATCGGTACTTTATCTGAAGATAAAGACGGTTGGAAAAAACAATTAACATGTACTAGCTGGGGCAAATATAATCCTAAGTTTGACCTTCGCGCTTGGGATAGTGAATATACAAGCATGAAGAAAGGTATTACCCTTTCTTTAGAGGAGCTCATCGCATTGCGTGATATCCTTAATGAAAGTGACTTAGAGACCATTCTAGCTGAGTCTATTGAAGAAAAACAAGCATCCAAGGAATAGTATTGGCAACTTGCATTTGTACAAGTGTCATGCTATAATCTATAAGAATAATATTGATTGTCGGAAAGAGGTGTATAGAATGAAACAAGGTATTCATCCAGACTATAAAGAAGCTACAGTAACTTGCGGTTGTGGCAACACATTCAAAACTGGCTCTGTAAAAGAAGACCTTCGTGTAGACGTTTGCTCCAAATGCCATCCGTTCTTCACTGGTCAACAACGCGCAGCTCAAGCTCGTGGTCGTATTGAACAATTTAACAAACGTTACGGCAAATAATTTGTCATGTAATGTAGCATCTATGGGCAGGGCTATGAGCTCTGCCTCTATTTGTTTATGAGAGGAGCTCTTGTGAACACAGAACGTATTAAAAAGTTTGTCGGTGGACAAGCTGTGATCGAAGGTGTCATGATGAGGGGCCCTGGCATTACAGCAACAGCTGTACGAGAGCCAGCGGGAACCATTGTAGTTCAAAAAGAGCCTACAAAATCTATTGCTGACACATATCCAATTTTGAAAAAACCATTTCTTCGGGGCTGTGTAGCTCTTTATGAATCCCTCGTAATTGGTATGAAGGCATTGTCCTTCTCTGCTAAGGCCGCTGGTGATGAAGAGGAAGAAATGTCTAATAGTGAAATTGCCATTACTATGGTTATTTCCACCATCTTTGCGATAGCTGTATTTTTGGCATTGCCTACATTTATCGTAAAATTTATTCCTGGTGTACAGGATAATCATGTTGTATTAAATCTCATTGAAGGTGTCATTCGTTTAGTTCTTTTCCTACTTTATATTTGGGGAATTGGACTTACAAAGGATATTCAACGAGTTTTCCAATATCATGGGGCAGAGCATAAAACGATTCATACTTATGAATTAGACTTGCCTCTCACTGTAGAAAATGTTCGCAAACAAAGTCGCTTACATCCGCGATGTGGCACAAATTTCTTACTTATCGTTATGGTTGTAAGTATCTTTGTATTTGCCTTTTTAGGTTGGCCTAATTTGTTAGAACGTATCGTAAGCCGCGTACTTCTTATGCCAGTAGTGGCAGGTATTGCGTACGAGGTCATTCGTCTTGCTGGTCGTAGTGAGCATTCCTTTGTGCAAGCTCTTATCAAACCTGGTCTTGCATTACAATACATGACCACACGTGAACCAGAAGATGATCAAATTGAAGTAGCTATACGAGCTCTTGAAGAGGTTCGCCCTCCTGAGAGTGATGCTTATGAAGAGGAATAAACATGCTAGTAGATAAATTACAAGTTATTGAAGATAAATTTATGGACCTGGAGCAGCGCATCAGTGACCCTGAAGTGATTGCGCGCCAAGATGAGTGGCGTAAATTAACACGTCAACATGCTCAATTATCTGAAACAGTTGAAACATTCCGTACTTATAAAAAAGTATTAGCTGGTATTGATGAAGCTATGGAAGTTATTGAAGATAAATCCATGGATGAAGAATTCCGCGAAATGGCACAAGAGGAATTGAAAGAGCTAAAACCTCAAAAAGAGGAATTAGAAGAGAAATTGCAAATTCTTTTATTGCCTAAGGATCCTAATGATGATAAAAACATCATCATCGAAATTCGTGGTGGTGCTGGCGGTGATGAAGCGGCATTGTTCGCAGGCGATTTGTTCCGCATGTACACAAAATATGCGGAAAGCCAAGGCTGGCGTTGTGAGATTATCGATGCTAATGAACCAGAACTTGGTGGCTTTAAAGAGGTTATTTTCTCTGTAGATGGTGAAAATGTATATTCTAAGATGAAATTTGAATCTGGTGTACATCGCGTACAACGTGTACCTGCTACAGAAACACAAGGCCGTGTGCATACATCTACCGTTACAGTAGCCGTATTACCAGAGATGGAAGATGTTGATATTGAAGTTAATGAAAAAGACTTGAAAATCGACACATATCGTGCAAGTGGTGCGGGCGGTCAGCATATCAATAAAACAGAATCTGCTGTTCGTATTACACACTTACCTTCTGGTATCGTTGTCGCATGCCAAGACCAACGTTCTCAATTACAAAACCGTGAAAAAGCTATGCGTGTATTGCGTGCTAAATTGCAAGACCAAGCTGAACAAGAGGCTATTTCTAGCATGGCCGCAGACCGTAAGAGCCAAGTTGGTACCGGCGACCGTAGTGAACGTATTCGTACTTATAACTACCCTCAAGGTCGCGTAACAGACCATCGTATTAATTTAACATTGTATAAATTAGATGCTATTTTAAATGGCGATCTAGATGAAATCATTCAAGCCTTAAATGCAGCTGACCAAGCGGCAAAAATGCAGGAGGCTAATACAAATGTATAAGGAGATTTGGACAATCGGTCGTATTCTCCAGTGGACAGAGCAGTACTTTCAAAGCAAGGAGATGGATACACCTCGACTTGATGGGGAAGTACTGCTTTCTCACGTTTTAGGCAAGGATCGTATTTATCTATATACCCATTATGACCAACCGCTTATTCAAGAGGAGCTAGATGCTTTCAGACCTCTCGTTCAACAACGAGCTAAGGGGCATTGTGTAGCGGCCATAATTGGGGAAAAAGACTTTATGGGATTGACCTTTAAGGTTAATGATAAGGTATTGATTCCACGACCTGATACAGAAACCTTGATTGAGCATATACTAGGCACGTATCCAAAAGATAGCGATGTGCGTATACTTGATGTATGTACGGGCCCTGGTACGATATTACTCAGTCTATTACACTATTTGCCGAATGCGTGTGGTGTAGGTCTTGAAATATCTACGGATGCCTTGACAGTGGCTGAGGAGAATAGTGAAAGATTTAACTTAAATAATCGTGTTCAATTGTTAGAGTCCGATATGTTTTCTGCTTTAGATGGTAAAGCTGAAAAGTTTGATCTTATCGTATCGAATCCACCATATATCCGTACAGGGGATGCTAAATTATTGTCTCAGGATGTATTAAATGAGCCTCATATTGCCTTGTTTGGTGGTGAAGATGGATTAGAATTCTATCGTATTTTAGCTAAAGCGTGCGGTACATATTTAAAACCACAAGGCCGTATAGCCTTTGAAATAGGTTACGATCAAGCAGAAGAGGTAAAGGCTTTATTAAAAGAAGCTGGTCATTACTCTAACATTCAGTGTATCGCTGATCTTGGTGGTAATAACCGTGTTGTAACCGCAGTATATGAGGGATAATATGGATACTCAAATTATTACAAATCCATCAGAACAAGAACTAGATATGCTCGCTCGCGCTTTACGTAATGGGGAATTGGTGTCCATTCCTACTGAAACTGTATATGGACTCGGTGCTAATGGTCTTGATCCAGAGGCAATGGATAAAATCTATGCTGCAAAAGGTCGCCCTTCAGATAATCCTCTTATCTTGCATGTTCCTAATAGTGAAAGTATAAAACCTTTGGTAACAGAGGTTTCAAATACGGCACAACTATTAATGGATACATTTTGGCCAGGTCCTTTAACGATTACATTGCCTAAATCTGATTTAGTGCCAGATCGTGCTACTGGTGGATTACCTCGCGTGGCATTGCGGTGCCCTGATCATAAGGTATGCCGTGCATTATTAGAACGCGCTGGTGTACCTGTAGCGGCTCCTAGTGCAAATATATCTGGTCGTCCAAGTCCTACAACGGCACAAGATGTTTACCATGATATGAATGGCCGTATTTCCTATATTTTAGATGCTGGTCCGTGTACGATTGGTGTAGAGTCAACTGTAGTGGAAGTACATGATGATAAGGTCATTATATTGAGACCGGGCGGAATTACAAAAGCTCAACTTGAAAATGTTGTGGCTACTGTTGAGTATGATACTGCGCTAGTTAATGCTACCACTAAGCCTAAGGCTCCTGGTATGAAGTATACGCACTATGCGCCTGATGCACCTATGACAGTTGTTGTAGGTGATCCAGAGATTATAGCATCTACGTTTAAGGAGCTTTCAGAAGGTATAGAAGGTCCTATCGGTTGTTTGGTCAGTCATGAAACATACGACCTGATTAAAGACGATACACGCTTTATGTGCCATTGTTTTGGCCATCATGGTGATGCCTTATCATTAGGCCATGACTTTTACAAAAGCCTATTACATTTTAACGAAAATCATGTTACCTTAATCTTAGCAGAAGGTGTTAATGATGATGGTTTTGGCGTTGCTATTATGAATCGTATGGAAAAGGCATCTAGTCATCATATCATTTATAAGTAAATTTACTAGCATAAAAATGTCCACTGATAATAGAAATATGTCTTTACATATTGGATGAATTTGCTATAATGTATAAAGTAATCACAAAATGTGATTAAGTAAGGATGTTATTATGAATATTTTATTTGTGTGTACCGGTAATACTTGCCGTAGCCCTATGGCTGAAGGTATTACACGGGCCCTTGCAGCGGAGCAACATAAGGATGTGACGACTGTATCAGCGGGTCTATTTGCCGCCTATGGAGCAAAGCCAACTGAACAAGCCGTTGAAGCTATCCGTTCCATTGCAGATATTTCTGATCATGAATCGAGACCATTGACAATGGAACTCGTGAATGCAGCAGATCTTATCATTGGTATGACGAAAGATCACAAATCTGTACTACTTCGACAATTCCCGTTTGAGGAAGGTAAAATCAAAACGATTTCCGAGTGGGGTGGTCAAGATGGTGATGTTACTGACCCATATGGATCTGATCAAACCGTATATAATAAATGTGCGGAACAAATTTATCACTTAGTAGAGGCTGGTCTTAGATCAGTGCCTCAGAAGGCGTAGGAGATGAAATTATGAAAGTTGCAATCGGTTGTGATCATGGCGGATTACATTTAAAAGCATCCGTTAAGGAATTATTAAATGCATTGGGACATGAAGTAGAGGATTTTGGCTGTCATACGGCTGATTCTTGCGACTATCCTGATATTGCTGTACCTGTGGCAAATGCTGTCGTATCTGGTCAAGCAGACAGAGGTATTTTGATTTGTGGTACTGGTATTGGTATCGGTATTGCAGCAAATAAGATTGCTGGTATTCGCGCTGCTCTTTGTCATGATACATTCTCTGCTCATGCATGTCGTGAACATAATGACGCAAATATTCTCACTATGGGGGAACGCGTTATTGGTCCTGGCCTAGCTAACGATATTGTAGCCATCTTTATGGAAACAGAGTTCGAAGGTGGTCGTCACGCACGCCGTGTAGAGAAAATTAAAGCATTAGAGAAATAATACATCATTACTTATATATATTCGTTTTGCACGAGGAGGATACTCATGAGTTTCTTAGAAAAACAAGACCCTAATATTCAAGCTGTTATCAATCAAGAATTAGCACGCCAACGCGATAAATTAGAAATGATCGCTTCTGAAAACTTTGTTTCTCAAGCAGTAATGGAAGCTCAAGGTAGCGTATTGACTAACAAATATGCAGAAGGGTATCCTGGTAAACGTTATTATGGCGGTTGTGAAAATGTTGATGTTATCGAAACATTAGCTATTGAACGTGCAAAACGATTGTTCGGTGCAGAACATGCTAACGTACAACCTCACTCTGGTTCTCAAGCAAACTTTGGCGTGTATTTCGCATTATTACAACCTGGTGATACTATTGTGGGTATGAACTTGTCCCATGGTGGTCACTTAACACATGGTTCTCCAGTTAACGTATCTGGTACATATTTCAACGTAGTACCTTACGGTGTAGATGCAGAAACTCAACAAATCGATTATGATGAGTTCCGTAAAATCGTATTAGAAGCAAAACCTAAATTGATCATCGCTGGTGGTAGTGCTTACAGCCGTCAAATCGACTTCAAAAAAATGGCTGATGTAGCTCATGAAGTTGATGCTATCTTCATGGTAGATATGGCTCACTTTGCAGGTCTTGTAGCAGCAGGTTTACATCCAAACCCAGTAGAATATGCTGATATCGTTACTACCACAACTCATAAAACATTGCGTGGCCCTCGTGGTGGCATGATTCTTTGCAAAGAAAAATATGCTAAAGCAATCGATAAAGCAATCTTCCCTGGTATTCAAGGTGGCCCTTTGATGCATGTTATCGCTGCTAAAGCTGTTGCATTTGGTGAAGCATTACAACCAGAATTCAAAGTATATGCACAACAAGTTATCGATAATGCAAAAGCATTGGCTGCTGCATTGCAAGAAAAAGGCTTAACAATCGTTTCTGGTGGTACAGATACTCACGTTATGTTGGTAGATGTACGCAATACTGGCTTAACAGGTAAAGAAGCAGAACATTTACTTGATGAAGTAGGTATTACATGTAATAAAAATACAATTCCATTCGATCCTGCTAGCCCATTTGTAACAAGCGGTATCCGTCTTGGTACACCAGCGCTTACAACACGTGGCTTACAAGTAAAAGATATGGAAGAAATTGCAGATATCATTGCAACTGTTCTTAAAAATCCTGAAGATAAAGCAGTTCATGAAGAAGCAAGCAAACGCGTAGCAGCACTTTGCGAAGCGTATCCATTGTACTAATCTTTGGATTAATCTTATTAAAATTACATAAGGCTTAAATACGATAAAAGGGATGTGTATTATCACATCCCTTTTAATATTTTTATGGCATGATTTATCAATCTGTGATAGAGTAAATATGAATATTAAATGGATACCGATAGGGTATATAAATTATTTATAGGAGGACAGTCATGAAAGTTAATGTTATGACACATCCATTGATTCAACACAAAGTTACATTGATGCGTGATGCAGAAACAGGCTCTAAAGATTTCAGACAATTACTTGATGAAATTACGATGTTGATGGGCTATGAAATTACACGTAGCTTACCATTAGAGGATGTAGAGGTTCAAACACCTTTAACTAAAATGACTGGCAAACGTATTGCAGGTAAAAAATTGGGCATTATTCCAATTCTTCGTGCTGGTTTAGGTATGGTAAATGGTATGCTTAACTTGATTCCAACTGCAAAGGTTGGTCATATCGGCTTATATCGTGATCCAGAAACATTAAAACCAGTAGAATACTACTGCAAGTTACCTTCTGACGTAGGTGAACGCGACTTCATCGTAACAGACCCAATGCTCGCTACTGGTGGTAGTGCGGCAGCAGCTATTACCTTGCTAAAAGAAAAAGGCGCTAAAAACATTAAATTAATGTGTCTTGTTGCGGCTCCTGAAGGTGTGGAAGCAGTAAATAAGGAACATCCTGAAGTTCCTATTTACGTAGCGGCTCTTGATGAAAAACTTAATGATCATGGTTACATTTTGCCTGGTTTAGGCGATGCTGGTGACCGTATCTTCGGTACAAAATAAAATAAACATATACAAACGACATAATTTAGGTACAAAGTTGTATAAAATCCCTAAATTATGTCGTTTTCTACGTATAAAGTCTTGAATAAAATCTACATAGGGTATACAATACAAATGTAAAAGTATTTTTTTATTTTAGGTGGGACGAATTTTGTTCACATGGGACGAAAAACGATTCATACAATCCCAACGGGTAAAGGAGGGACCCGATGAACGAGTTTCTAATGATATGTGAACGTATTGTTCCTGAAATCGTTAGTGTATTAAAGGAGCGATACAAAATATTAAACCACCTAGTTTATGAAGAGCCTATAGGCCGTAGAACATTAGCTACTGCAACGGACCTTCCAGAGCGAACCGTAAGAAGTCATATTGAGCTAATGCGTGCTAATGGTCTTGTAGACATTTATAAACCAGGGATTTTTCTCACTGATGAGGGATATGCAATTGTTCCAAAGTTGCGAAATTTTTTAAATGAATTAGATCGTATTAACGAGCTAGAACATCGATTGACTGAAGCACTTCATATCGATAGGGTTATCATCACTCCTACAGAAGGAACGTTGATGGTAAAAAAACTAGGCTTTGCAGCAGCAAAGTTATTACAGGAATTATTAGAACCGGACTCTGTAGTTGCCATCAGTGGTGGTAGTACAATGGCTGCAGTAGCTGAGGAAATGCCTGTATTACCATTTAATCCTATTGTTGTACCGGCCCGTGGTGGCGTTGGTGAGGTTGTAGAATATCAAGCTAACGTAATTGCTTCGGTACTTGCTGAACGGCTTCGCGGTACCTATAAAATGCTCCATTTGCCTGATGGACTTTCACAAGACTCATTGCATATGCTCATGACTTGCGAACCTCAAATCAAGGAAATTGGTGATCTTATTAGTAGGACTGACGTACTCTTGTTTGGTATTGGTACAGCTATGAGAATGGCGGATCAACGCCATATAGCTGATGATGTGCGTAAGCAGTTAGTAGATAATCATGCTGTTGGCGAAGCTCTTGGTCAATATTGCGATATAGATGGTAAGTTGATTTATTCCACTAATAATATTGGTTTATCTCTTCCTGATGTTGCAAAAATTCCCAATGTGATTGCTGTGGCTGGTGGACAAGATAAATCGAGTGCCATTATAGGTGTTATGAGAGCTTGTCAAAAAGGCATACTAATCATCGATGAGCAAGCTGCAGAAGGCATGCGTCAATTGTTACAAATTTCAGCATTATAAATGAAGTTAGTAGTTAAATATTTTGTTAGAATATTTTTGTTATTAGGAGGATCTAACAATGGCAGTAAAAGTTGGTATTAACGGTTTTGGTCGTATTGGTAAATGTGTAGTACGTGCAGCGATTAATAATCCTGACGTAGAGGTTGTAGCAATCAATGCTACTGGCGATAATGAAGGTACTGCATTATTGTTAAAATATGACTCTGTTCATGGCACAATCCCTAATGAAGTAACATTTGATGATGACAATATCTATGTTGACGGTAAAAAAATCCGCGTATTCCATGACCGCGATGCTTCTAAATTGCCTTGGTCTGAAGAAGGCGTTGAAATCGTTATGGAATGTACTGGTAAATACCGTGACGCAGAAGAAGCAAAAGTTCATTTGAATCAACCTACTGTTAAAAAAGTATTGATTTCTGCACCTGGTAAAAACGAAGACTTAACTATGGTTATGGGCGTTAACCAAGATATGTATGATCCTGCAAAACATCATATTATTTCTAATGCATCTTGTACAACAAACTGCTTGGCTCCATTTGCTAAAGTTTTATGCGATGAATTCGGTATCAAACGTGGTATGATGACTACAATTCATTCCTATACAAATGACCAAAAAATTCTTGATGCACGTCATAAAGACCCTCGTCGTGCTCGTGCAGCAGCAATGTCTATCATTCCTACAACAACTGGTGCAGCAAAAGCGGTTGCAAAAGTATTGCCTCAATTAAAAGGTAAATTAGACGGTTTTGCATTGCGCGTTCCTACTCCAGATGTATCTGCTACAGATCTTGTTTGCGAACTTGAAAAACCAGCTACAAAAGAAGAAATCAACGAAGCATTCCGCAAAGCAGCAGCTGGCGAATTAAAAGGTATTCTTGGTGTATCCGATGTGCCATTGGTATCCTGTGATTTCAGCTCTGATCCTCGTAGCTCCATTGTTGATGCTGATTTAACAATGGTTATGGATGGCAACATGGTAAAAGTTGTTTCTTGGTATGATAACGAATGGGGTTACTCCGAACGTCTTATCGATATGGCAGCATTCGTAGCAAGCAAAGGCTTATAATCGGGAGGCTTTGATGAAACTAACAATCGATGGTTTACAAGTAGACAACAAAACAGTATTTGTTCGTGTTGATTTTAATGTTCCTATGAAAGACGGTATCATCACTGATGACACTCGTATTCGTAGTGCATTGCCTACTATCAATTATTTAATTGAAAAAGGGGCAAAGGTTATTCTTGCTTCTCACTTTGGTCGTCCAAAAGGGGAACGAAAACCGGAAATGTCTTTAGCACCATGTGCAAAACATTTATCTGAGCTTATTAATAAACCAGTAGCATTCGTAGATGACTGCATTGGCCATAAGGTTGAAGAAGCTGTAAAAGCATTGCAACCTGGCGATGTATTGATGCTTGAAAACTTGCGTTGCCACAATGAAGAAACTAAAAATGATCCTGAGTTTGCTAAACAATTAGCATCTCTTGCTGATGTAGCTATTAACGATGCATTTGGTGTTTCTCACCGTAATGCAGCGTCCGTAGTTGGTATCGCTGACTATATTCCTATGGCAGCAGGCTTCTTGCTCAAAAAAGAAATTGAAGCATTAAGTGCAGCGGTTGTACATCCTAAAACACCTATGGCAGCTATCATCGGTGGTGCTAAGGTAACAGATAAAATTTCTGTAATTTCTAATTTATTACCTAAAGTTGATGTCATGATCATCGGTGGCGGTATGGCTAATGCTTTCATTAAAGCACAAGGCTGTAACATTGGTAGCTCCTTATTTGAAGAAGGTCAAGAAGCTATCGCTACAGACCTTGTTATGGAAGCACGTGTAGCAGGGGCTAAATTATTGACTCCAATCGATGCTGTAGTAGCTGATGCTTTCAGCAACGATGCTAACACTAAAATCGTTGACGTTGAAAATATTGAAGATGGTTGGATGGTTCTAGATATTGGCCCTAAAACACGTGAGCTATATGTAGAAGCATTGGCGCCAATGAAGACTATTATTTGGAATGGTCCTATGGGCGTATTTGAAATGGAAAACTTTGCAGCTGGTACAAATGCGGTAGCAAAAGCTGTAGCTGAATCCGATGCGATGACTATCGTTGGTGGTGGTGACTCTGTAGCGGCTATTGAAAAAAGTGGCTTAGCAGACAAGATTAGCCATATCTCCACAGGTGGTGGCGCATCCTTGGAATTCTTAGAAGGTAAAATCCTACCAGGTATTGCTGCATTGTCTGAGGCATAATATGAGAAAACCCATTATTGCAGGAAATTGGAAAATGAATGGCACCATTGCGTCTGGATCTATCCTGATCGAAGCGTTTAACAGCGTGTTACAAGATATGGAATTATCCTGTGATGTAGTTGTTTGCCCGCCTTTTACAGCTATTGAACGTGCAGTAGCATTAACACGCGATACAGCTATTGCAGTAGGCGCACAAACCATGGATTATCATGATGCTGGTGCATTTACTGGTGAAATTTCACCACTTATGCTTACAGAGGTAGGCGTTAATTATGTTATCATTGGTCACTCTGAACGCCGTGAATATTATGGTGAAACAGATGAGACTGTAAATGCAAAAATTAAAAGTGCATTCCATCATAATTTGACACCTATTGTCTGTGTTGGTGAAAGTTTAGAACAACGTGAGTCCGGTCATACTCTTGACTGGATTACGTCTCAACTTAAAGGTGCTTTGGTTGATGTTCCTAAGGAACAAGTTAGCCAATTGATTGTTGCGTACGAACCAATTTGGGCTATCGGTACAGGAAAAACAGCAACTGCTGATCAAGCTGAAGAGGTATGTAAAGAAATTCGCGATTACATACGTTCTTTATACGATGATGAGACTGCTGATGCTGTGCGCATCCAATATGGTGGTAGTGTTAAATCTGAAAATGCTCTCGAAATCCTTGGAGAACCTAATATTGATGGGGCACTCGTAGGTGGTGCATCTTTAGTAGTTGATGAATTTATTGATATTATTAAAGCGGCGAATCAAATAGGCGCTTAATATGAGGTTAAAAATGGCTAAATTAAAGGCTCCCGTAATGCTAGTCATCTTAGATGGCTTTGGCATGGGAGATCAATCAGATACAACCAATGCTGTGGTACAGGCGAAGCCGCACTGTTTTAATCAATTATGGGATACGTATCCACATACAAAATTAGAAGCATCAGGACTAGCGGTAGGCCTTCCAGAAGGCCAAATGGGGAATTCTGAGGTTGGTCATTTAAACCTTGGCTCTGGTCGTATTGTGTACCAAGATTTAACTCGTATTACTAAAGACGTTGAGTCTGGCGAGTTCTATAATCGCCCTGTTATAAAGGAACTGTATGAAGTAGGCAAAAAACAAAGCTTACATCTTATTGGCCTAGTTTCTGATGGCAATGTGCATTGTTCTTTAGAACATATCAAGGCTGTTATTAAAGGCGCTCATGACAATGGTATTGAACATGTATATGTACATGCATTGCTCGATGGTCGTGATGTAGCACCTCAATGCGCACAAGGTTATATCAAAGATTTAGAAGCATATATGGCAGAGCTAAACTGTGGTAAAATTGCCACCGTTAGTGGTCGCTATTATGCAATGGATCGGGATAATCGTTGGGACCGTGTGGAACTTGCTTACAATGCTATTGTACATGGTCAAGGTGAAAGTGCCGCATCAGCTTGTGAAGCGGTACAACAATCTTATGATAAGGATGCAGCTGATGAGTTTGTTCTTCCTACAGTGATTGACACTGAAGGAACTATCAAGAATGGTGATGCTGTTATCTTCTGTAACTTCCGTCCAGACCGTGGGCGTGAACTTACAAAAGCCTTAGTATTGCCAGAATTTGATGGCTTTAACCGTGAACCATTATCCTTGTATATGGCGACCATGACCAAATATGAAGATGGCTTACCAGTTCATATTGTGTACGAAAAAGACATCTTGTCAGAAACATTAGGCGAAGTACTCAGTGTAGGTGGCTATCGTCAATTGCGTATTGCTGAAACAGAGAAATATGCCCATGTAACGTACTTCTTCAACGGCGGTAAAGAGGAACCATTTGAAGGCGAGGACCGCATCCTTGTAAAATCACCTCAAGTGGCAACTTATGATTTACAACCTGAGATGAGCGCTTATGAAGTGACTGATAAGGTTGTACAAGCTATTCAAGATGAAACATATGACATGATTATCTTGAACTTTGCAAACCCAGATATGGTCGGTCATACAGGTAGCTTTGAAGCAGCTGTTAAAGCAGTGCAAGCAGTAGATACTTGTTTAGGTCGAATCGTAGAGGCTATACGTAATAAAAAGGGTCATTTGTTGATTACCGCAGACCATGGTAATGCAGAGCTTATGGTTAACCATGAAACAGGTAAGGTGCATACAGCACATACAACGAACTTGGTACCGTTAATTTTAATGAGTGATACTCTAAAATCAGCTACATTAGAATCTGGTAAATTATGTGATATTGCGCCAACATTATTAGACTTGGCTGGCATAGATCAACCAAAATCTATGACTGGTCATAGTTTGGTAAAAAAAGCATAATATAGAGTTTTCACTATATTTATAGTTAATTAGAGTTATAACCTATATGGTTTAGCTCAATATATAATGATTGTCGTATGACAGTCATTCCATTAGATTTTATGAGGTGAAGAAATGGCAGTAATTGAACAAGTCATTGCAAGAGAAATTTTAGATTCCCGCGGTAATCCAACTGTTGAAGTTGAAGTATGTTTAGAAGATGGTACTATTGCAACAGCAGCTGTTCCATCCGGCGCTTCTACAGGTAAGTTTGAAGCTGTAGAATTACGTGATGGTGATAAATCCCGTTACTCTGGTAAAGGTGTATTAACAGCTATCGACAATGTTAATGCTAAAATCGGTCCTGCCATTATTGGTTATGATGCGACTGAACAAGTAGCTATCGATAACTTGATGTTGAAATTAGACGGTACAGACAATAAATCTAACCTTGGTGCTAATGCAATTCTTGGTGTTTCCATGGCTGTAGCTCGTGCGGCAGCTGAATCTTTAGATTTGCCATTATTTGCATACCTTGGCGGTTTCAACGCAAAAGAATTACCAGTTCCTATGATGAACATCTTGAACGGCGGCGCACATGCAGATAATAACGTAGACATTCAAGAATTTATGATCATGCCTGTCGGCGCAACTTCCTTCGCAGAAGCTCTTCGTAGCTGTGCAGAAGTATATCATACATTGAAATCTGTACTTCATGATAAAGGCCTTAGCACTGCCGTAGGTGATGAAGGTGGCTTTGCACCAAACTTAGCATCTAACGAAGAAGCATTAGAAGTCATTTGTGAAGCTATTAAAGCGGCTGGTTATGAACCTGGTAAAGACTTCAAATTAGCTCTTGACTCTGCATCTTCCGAATTCTATGAAGATGGTAAATACAATTTAGCTGGTGAAGGCAAAGTTAAAACAGCTGCTGAAATGGTAGAGTTCTATGAATACTTAGTAGGTAAATACCCAATCGTATCCATCGAAGATGGTCTTGCTGAAGAAGATTGGGATGGCTGGAAATTGTTGACAGAACGCCTTGGCGATCGCGTACAACTTGTTGGTGATGATTTATTCGTAACTAACACAAAACGTTTGGCTCGCGGTATTGAGCTTGGTGTAGGTAACTCCATTCTTGTAAAAGTTAACCAAATCGGTACTTTAACAGAAGCATTCGATGCTATGGAGCTTGCTAAACGCGCTGGCTATACATGTGTAGTATCTCACCGCTCTGGTGAAACAGAAGATACATTTATCGCTGATATTGCGGTAGCTGTAAATGCTGGTCAAATTAAGACAGGTGCACCTGCTCGTTCTGAACGTGTAGCAAAATATAACCAATTGCTTCGCATTGAAGAAATGTTATACGAAACAGCTCAATATAAAGGTAATGACGTTTTCTATAACTTAAAATAAGTTACGTTATATCTAATAATCCAATAAGGGCGCCCTTCGGGGCGCCTTTTTTGTATGCCTAAAATAAAAAAGTTTTCGCTTCGTGGATTTTCAAAAATAAAAGAGGAATTAAAGATGTGATGTCGAACCATATAACGCCATACGCTAGTGTGAGGTAAAAACATACCGCAAGGTATAGGAGGTGACCATGTATGTAGATGTAACATTAGACGATATTATTCTGTATGCATTAGAGCATCATGTCAGCGATATTCACTTTGATCCAACTAAAAGTGGTGTACAAATTAGATTACGACAAGATGGATTGTTACAAACGCATATGACTGTATCAAATGAAGAGGCAGAACTTATTATTAACCGTATCAAGGTATGTAGTACGTTAGATATTAGTGAAAAGAGATTGCCTCAAGATGGTCGTTGGGCATGGAGTCATAAGGATACATCGGTAACAATGCGCGTATCCACATTGCCTAGTCTATATGGTGAGACATTAGTCTGTCGGCTCATGGGTAATGAAGGAAGTCATAAAGATCTAAAAGCGTTAGGTATGCGTGCAGATATTTTTGATCATATTGAACAGCTATTAAAACGTCCTTATGGATTGTTACTTATCTGTGGACCTACGGGAAGCGGCAAGACTGCTACCTTATATGCGATGCTCCGCATGTTGAATTTAGAAGAAACAAAGCTTATTTGCCTTGAGGATCCTGTAGAGGCAGAAATTAAAGGAGCCATTCAAATTGGTATTAACGAAAAAATCGGCTTTACCTTTGCAAAAGGGTTAAGGTCTGTGCTGCGGCAAGATCCAGATACGATTATGATTGGTGAGATTCGTGATAAGGAGACGGCGGAGCTGGCTGTTAAATCAGCATTAACCGGACATCGCGTATTATCCACCATTCATACCAATACAGCTATAGGCGTCGTAACGCGGCTCATGGATATGGGGGTAGAACCGTATTTAATACGCGCCACCTTGATGGGGGCTATTGCACAGCGTCTAGTTAGAATATTTGATGGTACATCGTATCACGGACGGACTGCTCTGTTTGAATACTTAGAGATACCTACTAATTTGGCTCAGTGGGATCAATTAGAGGCACATGTATTACTGTCCTTAGAAGATTCTGCCCGTGAGGCCGTAGCTCAGCATGTTACATCTATAGAGGAGGTGCATCGTTGTGGACTCATGCTGTAATAGTGAAAGTTTAGAAACTATTGTTGAAGAGGCTATACACTTATCATCAACAGATATTCATCTACAATGTGGTGAGCCTATCTATTTGAGACATGGTGATGGATTAAAGGCCACTCAATTTGTATGTACCACTACGTTGATTGAAGATATTTTGAGACGTTGTGGTATAGCATCGTATGAATGGCAATCTCTTGATGAGGCTTGTTCCTGTTGTGGTGTACGTATTCGTGTTCATCTGTATCGAGCTAATCAAACTATATGTGGCACATTGCGCTTATTGTGTCATCAACAACTTAAACTGGATGATAATAGTGAAGGTCAACTCCTACAAAAATTATGTGAATCTCATGATGGTTTATTGCTCGTCTGTGGTCCTACGGGCAGTGGCAAAAGTTTTACCTTAGCTTGCTGTATTGATTATATAAATCAAACAATGGAGCGTCACATCATCACCTTAGAAGACCCCATCGAATTTGAGTTTAAACCTAAGAAATCGTTAATTCATCAACGCCAATTAGGTGCAGATATTAAGTCTATGTCTGATGGTATTCGAGATGCATTGAGGGAGGATCCAGATGTCATTATGGTGGGGGAACTTCGAGATCGTGAAACCTTAGAGGCTGCACTTCATGCAGCAGAAACAGGTCATCTTGTGATGGCAACTATGCATACACAGCGGGCTGTAATGGCTGTTCACCGTATGATTTCACTATTCCCTGGAGAACAACAAGAGGAGGTGCGTAGTCAAATATCACAAGTACTACGTGCCGTTATATGTCAACGGCTCCTTCGATGGAATAAAAAGTTCATTACCATTCGGGATATTTTGCTAAACACGCATGCGGTAGCGAATTTGATACGTACTCGTAAGGAACCACAAATCATTTCTATTCAAGAAACACAACTACCTATGAAAACACTAGAGATGGCCGTACGAGATGCGAAGGTACAATATGGCTCTCAGCAACAACTGCATACATTATTGGATCAACAATTATCGTAGGTGAAGGTATGGAGGCTTATGAATATGTCGTAAAAGATGAGAATAACGAAACGATAAAAGGTTTAATATGGGCGGATTCAGAACAGGAGGTTGGCACACGGTTAAAACGAGATGGCTATAAGATTTATAAAATCACTTTACAAGTAAATAAGAAGAAACATAAGTGGAATCATACTATGGTGGTAGATGTAACCTATCAATTAGGACTACTCATCGAATCTGGCGTGCCTTTACGACGAGCATTACAGTTATTATGTCATGGAAAGAGAGGCCTTTTGTATACAGCCTTATATGAATCGATTGAGCGTGGTCAAACGTTGTCTCAAGCATTGCGGAGTGAAGGTTGTCCTGCCATTGCACTGGCTTTATTGGAAAGTGGAGAGGCTGCAGGTACATTAGGAGAAAGCTTGCAATATATATCACGTCACTATGATTGGGAGCGACAGCTGCGGCAAAAGGTTATCAGTGCTATTTCCTATCCA
Source organism: Veillonella fallax (assembly GCF_020687175.1). Classification (NCBI taxonomy): domain Bacteria; kingdom Bacillati; phylum Bacillota; class Negativicutes; order Veillonellales; family Veillonellaceae; genus Veillonella; species Veillonella fallax. The sequence continues at coordinate 57,131 of NZ_JAJEQD010000001.1, forward strand.
TTATTTTTACTTGTATTAATGAATATCTTTTTTCTTGTTACCATCTTGTTTATTATTCCATCCTTTGAAAAGGTTTTTACTACCATGCATATTACATTACCAGTGATGACGCGAGCCCTCTTTGCATTAGGACAAGGGCTAAAGAATCATCCCTTAGGGGTTGTTATTCTGCATTGTGTAGTCCTAGGGGCTATGGTCTTTGCATATCATGAACATAGTATAAAACGCAAAGTACATCGTTGGCTTTGGCAGTTGGCTCACCAATACCAATGGATGACCTGCATTTACTATACAAGTATGCTAAAAGTTTGGGCGCTTTTGTTAGATTCTGGAATTTCTATTATTCACACTATGAATATTACAAGACCTTTATGGGGCAATATGTATGGTGCCGAATGTAGTGAAAAGGTAGAGGCAAAATTATTATCAGGCCATTCTTTTGAAGAGAGCCTGAGAACTGAGAGTATTGGAAATTCCTTTATCTGGCAAATGATCTCTATTGGAGAAGAAAGTGGGGAACTTGTAAAGATGTTAGAGCATTGTGGACATTATTATGAATCTATACTTTCAAAATATATTGCCCGTCTTGAGAGACTATTAGAACCGATATTACTGACCTTGATGGGGATTGGTGTAGCCGTATTGGTTGTGTCTGTTATGTATCCGTTGTTTACGTCTATTGCTAAATTGGGAGGGCAGTAGGCATTGTTATCAAGCTATTTTACAGAATTAATAATGATAAAAGGAGGATATTATGAGTTCTGTTATGCACCTAGTTAATGGATTGAACCATAGATTAGAAATATGTGGTCAATGGATTGTAGACCATCTACATATTAATCATGTTCGAGAAAACCTTAAAAAATCGAGAAACGGTGGATTTACCCTTGTAGAATTGATGGTTGTTGTGGCTGTTATCGCTATATTAGCAGCTATTGCGATGCCACAATTTCTATCTGCCGCTGATCGAGCGCGAACTGCGAAGGAAACAGCAGATATTCAAATTATTAAAAATGCAACACAGCTCTATATGATTGACAAGAATGTAGATACACCGCCAACTGTAGAAAACCTATATAAAGAAGGTTATCTTACAGAACATGTTAAAACTGCAAAGGATAAGGAATATACCATTACTTATGAAGCGGTTAATGGTGGTACTGCGAAGGCAGTTGTAGTTAAAGCTCCTGATGCACCTTAAACGTAAGCGCTATCCAGTATTTAGTACTTAATATTTAATACTTAATACTTAATATTTAAGTCTTAATAGTTAATGTGCATGGATTGATGATTGGAATGTAGATTTTTATTTGTATTTACATTATGTAGTTATATAAATAGTTATAGTTACATATGTACAGTTGATTTTATGGAAGGACAAGGTATGAAAGGGACACATTATGTTATAGCACTGATCGTGTATATAGCATCTATAGTATTGCCTATTATAATTTCATCACGAGCAATATCCTTTATTCACGTTGCTTTGTATGCTGTATTTTCACTCATCATCATAGCAGGTGCTACCATCGATATGCATTACTATATATTGCCTGATGAAGGGGCGTTAGTGCTTGTTTTAGGTGGTATAGTGTATAGCTTTATAAATGATAAGTCTATGCTTATAACGATTATAAGTGTTATGAGTGTAGGTGCTATTACATATGGACTTCGTCTTATGAGTTATAAAGGTTTTGGACTAGGCGATGTGAAATGGTTTTCTGCTATTGCCATGTGGCTTACGCCCTGGGAGATTGTATGCTTCTTTTACGTAGCCTTTTGTGTTGGTTCTCTCTATCTCTTACTAACAAGCTATCGTAATCGATACATTCCATTTGGTCCCTTTCTATGCTTTGGTGGTTGGTGTGCCTTACATGGCGGATCCTATATGGAGGTGTTGTACCAATGGTTAAGGCACAACCTGTACATCATCAATACGGCTCTTTGTTAGCTGAGTGGATTATTGCGATTAGTTTATTTTTACTTCTTATTTCTATGTCTTTGCCCATTGTAACAACGCCTAGCCGTTACACTCTAAATGGAAGTACTCAAGAAGTAGTATATATGTTAAAAAAGGTTCAACTTTGGTCTATGCTAGGGCATAAGTCTAATGGAAAAGGGCGTATGTTATTCATATTAAATAAAGATAGCTATACCTTAGAGGAGGATGCTCATCATCATACAGTTAATATATCCTTACCTGTAGGGATTGAAAATGTACAACCCTTAACGGTTATCTCTTTTTCTTCTCTAGGATTACCTTATGATGGAACGGAACTTATTTTACGAGATCGAGAAAGTGGTGAGAGAAATCGTATATGGATATCTGTACAGACGGGACGTATTCGATGGGAAGAAGTCCATTAAGGGCTTTATGTATGGAGATGCCTTAGTATCAACAGCTATTATTATGTTTATCTTGCCTGTTATATTATCTGTATTTTGGATGGCTACCTTAACAATCTATAAGGCTTACTATTGGGATCATATATTACAAGACACCATAACATATGTAGAGGAAAGTAAGTCTATGTATTATCAAACGGGTCATATTCAAGATGGTATACATAACTCTCAATTTATTATGAGTCCCAGTGAATCTATTACTTATAAAACACATGTAGAGCCTATCGTAGAAAATGGTATTGTCCTACAACGATTAACTGTGCAGGCCATAGATAATGAATCTGTTGTGTATACCTTATCTCTCGACTTGGAGGAAATACGGTGAGAACTCATGATACACAAAGAGGTTTTATTTTGTATTCAACCCTCATCAGTATAACTATTTCGACCATCGTTTTAACCTTATTGTTAGGCATAGTTTTTTATGGGGTTATGTGGAATGCAAAATTAGTTGATAGCGTAGCCATGATGGAGGATGGTCGTTATACGCGGCGCATGGTGGTGGCTCAAATCATATGGAATCCTGTACAGATAACGGTAGAGGATCGCAATAGGACCTTATATATTCACGACACTAAGCGTACTAAACTAACATTACAACGCCATGCTTTGTATAGGAAGCTTACAGATGGCAGCTTACAACCTGTTAGCGGCAGCCGTATTATCGGCACAAAGGATAAACGAAATGTTGGGTACACACAAGAACATCCATTTAGTATGAATGAGAGCGGAGTAGTCCATATGCGTTGGTACATAACGAATCGATTTACTGGTGATAAACAATATACTGCTGGATATGGAGGCTTAGCTATATATGAAGTCGCCATAGGTCAAAGTAGTATATATGATTGGTATAAAGATAATGAGGAAACAAGTCATGAACATGGGAGCCCATAATGCTGGGTTTATTACATATGTAGCCATATTTACAATGTCCTTTTTATTAGTATTAGCCTTTATGGGATTGCGTATTGGTCAAATTTGTGAAAGTAATGCAGTAGATGAATTGCATTTAGAAGAGGCTCATTATGCAGCGCAAAGTGGAGCACATTGGTTTGTAGGCTACTGTAAGGCCGGTAATACATGGGACTTTCAAGGAAAGCTAATTGTAGCTGATGATGCGGATGTGGAAATTACTATTGAGGCCGATCCATCCCGTGAGAATCCTCGTCACGTTATGAGTTATGGAAAATTGAAACATCAGGAAATAGTAAGTCGTGTACATATGTATGTGGCAGTAGATACAGATCATACTATGCATGTTATGAAGATAAAACCATATTGAGGTGAATCTATGAAACGGAAAAAGAAAATACATACTGGTGTATGTATTACAGATGAACGTATTGTATGTGTGACAGCTCATGTAGAAAATAAAACGATGGTCATTACTGATGCATTGGAAATGAAACGCAGTGCATCTATTGATGAGGATGTTAGAAAATTTATAGAAATGTATGATTTAGATGATGGAGCTTACAGCATTGTAGCTAATATCGATACACAAATGCATGTAGCACCTTATGATCCTCACGATTTTGATATGAAGGAGTTCATCAAATGGAATGTAGAGGATTACTTTACCTTTGATGGCGACAGTTTCCAAATGGATGCATGTCGTCGGGAATATCCAAGGCATAATTACCATATGTTTATGGTTGCCGTAGAGCGTCATTCATTAGAACTTTTAAAACAAGGTATACGAGACACCTATGCACCGGTGGATGTAATCGATTTCTGGCCTATTCCTATTTGTTACAGTTTGATGCGACGTAGTGGGACAGTAACAGGTGTCGTTGAGACGGACCATCTACATTTATGGCTATGGTGGAATGATATATGTATTCAAGAACGGATTGTCCCTATTAGTAGCAGTGATGTATCAGAAGCTATGGAGGTGCTAGAAGCAAGGTTGCAAGAATTTGGTGTAGATGAAATACAAGGAATTAAGCTGTACGGATTAGAGCGATTAACCGATGAGGAACAAAAGGATATGGAAGCCATTATTTCTATATATGGAGAAACAGAGTATATTCCATTATTATTCTTAGGGCGTGGTCGCAATCGATGTAAACAAGGACAATTAGATTGGGATATGGCCATTGGTATGGCCGCAAGGGGGCTTAAATGGATTGGCTTGGGATGGTAGATATATTAATCTAATGCCTCGTTCGTTACGTTGGCATAGTGTATGGTACAGATATCGTTATTATCTATATGGTATGTGTATTGTATACGGAATTGTAGGATTAATAGCTATAGGTTTGTGTTGGTCTGGTTATGAACAGTATAAGGCTGAAAAGGCAGAACTATTGACGCTATTGGAAAATTCGCAGTATCAATCAATTGGAAAACAGTATGAGGATATAGCATCAGTTAAAAATAAAATACTTAAGAATAGTTCTGGAAAAAATAAAGAAACTATTTTTCAAAATACTATTGTTTTATATGTTCTTGATATAGCTATGGAACGAGGAATTAGTTTACAACACCTTAACATAAAGGATGAACATATTAGTGTAGATGGTGTAGGCCATAGTGATGAAGCATGCCGTAAATTTATAGCTAGTCTTCAACAAAGGTTAATTGGAATGGATTGTCATGGAACAGTTAAAGCAGATCAAGGTATATATACATTCCATATGGAAGGATCTAAAGGAGAGCACAACACATCCAGTAGAGAAGATAGTAATGACCATACTAATGTGGGGCATCATAATTAGTATTTCACTATATGGGTATATTAGCTTAGATCACAAAGCAACTCATTTGAAAGAACGACAAGAAAACTATGTTATCCAAATGCAGGCTAAGTCAGATTATATTGTATCTAAGGAAGCAAAATTACTAGCATCTTTTACAGAAAATAAGCTATCGAACACGAGTTCTAATACTAGTATTTTTGAGTCTTTGCAAGGAGAACCATTAATGATTGTTAGTACTGATGAGCATGAAGGTGTATTAGAATTAAATTTATTAGGAAGTACAGAACGCCTTATCAACTGGATTAATACTGTTGAAGCAAAAGACCCTTCACGCCGTATAGAAATTGAGGACATAGAACGGAAAGGCAATGTAGTGTATGTACATTGTGCAGTAAAACCGACTATGAGGCCTTAATATATATTCTTATATAGTAATATTAATAGAGACAGATTATAGATTGTTATTCTATAGTCTGTCTTTGTTTTTGTTGCATTTTATAGTACAATGAAGGATATGAAATAATAAGGGGCGCATAATAGATGATAATAAAACGAAATATTATGCTCATCGGTTCTATGGGGAGTGGCAAGAGCCATTTCGGTCGTAATCTTGCAGAACGCAAGGGATGGCAATTTGTAGATACCGATCGCGTATTAGAAGGTCGTTTTGGGTTGCCTATTGCTGAAATATTCAAGAAAATTGGGGAAAAAGCATTTCGACGTGCAGAAATGGATGTACTGAAAAAGGTTTGCTTATATCACGAAGCAGTCATCTCCGTAGGTGGTAATTTCCCCATTGAACATCGCACATTAAAGGTATTGAAGAAATATTCTTATATCATTGGTATCCGAGCTGCACAATTTCGCATTGTCAGTCGTGTGAATCGCCGTATTGGGAAACGGCCAACCATGGATTATAACAATGTTCATGCCTTTGTACACGCTATGATACAATCCTGGAAACCGGTGTATAAGCAGTGTGATTTTGTACTAGATACAACAAATGGTCGGACCTATGATTTTATGCAACGTATTGAGGATGAATTAGTTACCTCAGATGTTCAATTTAAAGCAAGACGTCAACCCAATGATACGGATACTAGAGATGTAAAATCGTCATCTCAAGAATTACAACTTAATAATTCTCTAAGAAATACAAAAGATAATCATAGATTATCTAAATCGGAACGTTTTAATAATCCTAATACGACGATTTCTAATGATACAGTAGGTACTAAAATAGTCGTTAATAAAGAACATTCCAACCGGGTAGGATCTCATAAATTGGGCAATGATAAACGGCGTAAACATAAGACGTCTAATCAGGCGGGTAAAGGACGAAAGTCAGAATCTATATCCAAACAACGTACACCACAAGGGGGTAGCGGATATGAGAAGAATCGCAATACTAACAAGCGGCGGAGACGCACCTGGAATGAACTCCGCCATCAGAGCGCTAACTCGAAAAGCAATACATGAAGGGTTTGAAGTTTTTGGTATTGAACGTGGCTATTTAGGTATTATGGAGGAGCAGTTCATTCCTTTATCAAACCGTTCTGTGGGTGGCATTATTACCCAAGGTGGTACGATGCTAAAAACAGCGCGTTTTCCAGAGTTTCAAAATGAAGATATTCAGCGTAAAGCTTATGATATTTTGAAAGCCCATGGTATTAATCACCTTATTGTTATCGGTGGAGATGGCTCTATGAGAGGTGCTACAAGTTTAGCTGAGCTTGGCATGTCTACAATGACAATTCCATGCACCATAGATAATGATATGGGTGGTACTCAATATACTATAGGCTTTGATACGGCTCTGAATACTGTGGTTGATGCGGTTGGTAGAATTCGTGATACATCTAACTCCCATGAACGAGTCGCCATTGTAGAGGTGATGGGACGTAAATCAGGTCATATTGCGCTTAAAGCGGGTCTTGCCTGTGGTGCAGAAATTGTACTCGTTCCTGAAAACCCTATGCCTTTACATGAGGTATGTCGTCATTTAAAGGAAACACAGATACGTGGTAAAGAATATAGTGTGATACTCGTTGCTGAGGGTGCTTACAATAGTGGAGAAGTAAAATCCTATATTAAGAAACATACGGAATTTGATCCGAGTTTGACCGTATTGGGATATTTACAACGCGGTGGCGGTCCCTCAGCATTTGACGCTATTTTAGCGGCTCGTATGAGTGAAACTTGTATTGATTTATTAATGAATGGTACAGATAATCGATTATTGGGCTATATAGATGGTCATATTCGTCCGATTTCTTATCAAGAAGCTGAACTTTTAGACTTTCCTATTAATGAGAAGGACTATACACTATTATCCATACTAAGCAGTTAAAACTATTAATGACCCGTAAGGGTCATTTTCTTTTATCATCATTTATTCATGAATGAAATTATATTGCATAAAAGTAATTGGTACTGTATAATTTAAAATTACTAATAGTATTGTTAGGAACGATACATGTTGTGCCAATATCTTCGTTTTAATATAAGGAGATTATAATGAAAGAATTTTTGCAAAAGCATCGTAAACGCATTATTGCAGGTGCTGTTGTTCTTTGTGTTTTGGGTGGTGGTACATACTACTACATGCATAGCGAAGGTTCTAAGCAAACACAAAACTTATATACAACTGGTAAGGTAGAAAAGGGTGATGTAAAAACTAGTATTAGTGCAACTGGTACTATTAACCCTGTAAATTATGTAGACGTTTCTACGAATGTGGCTGGTAAGCTTGAAAAAGTCTTAGTAAAAGAAAATGATCAAGTTACGGCTGGTCAAGTTATCGCTTATATTGATACACGTCAATTACAAGCCTCTGCAGATGATGCACGAGCTGCATTAGCTAAGGCAGAACTTGATATGAATCGTTATAAAGCATTAGCAGACCAAAATGCTATCGCTCAACAAACCTATGATGATTCTGTAACATCTTATGAACGTGCAAAATCTACGTATGACCGGGCAGCAGCAGATTTAAGCGATGCTACAATTACAGCACCAATGTCTGGCACTGTTATAGGCACACCATTGAAAGCTGGTCAAACTATCAGTACTGGTATTTCTACACAAATGATTATCGCTACTATTGCAGATTTAAGTGACTTAGAAATTTACTTAACTGTAGATGAAACAGATATTGGTAGTATCAAACAAGGTGCTAAAGTAGAATTTACTGTAGACTCTAAACCAGGTGAAACTTTCACAGGCTACGTGTCTGAAATCGCAAAGGGTACAAAAGGTAACATGGGTGCTACAAGCAACAGTGTTGTTTACTATACTGTAAAGGTTCAAATTCCTGAAAATATTTCCAACAACTTCTTACCATCTATGACGGCTCGTGCAACCATCTTTGGTGAAGATATTAAAAATACATTAGTAGTACCTCTTACGGCAGTGCGTACAGATAAGCAAGGTGAATACGTATATGTTATTAAAGATGGTCAACCAGTACGTACAGCTGTTTCTACAGGTGTAACTGGGGATACTAATGTACAAATTTTAAAAGGTTTATCTGAAGGTGATGAAATCATCGTAAGCGGTGATGTAACGGCACCTAAGAATAATAACCGTGGACCATTCTAATAGTAGGTGAATATGAATCAAGCAGTAATCGATATACAAGGGATTACAAAGACCTATGTAAATGGTAAATTATCGGTGCCTGTTTTACATGGTATTGATTTACAGGTCAATAAAGGCGAATTCGTATCTATTATGGGTCCTTCCGGTTCTGGTAAGTCTACCTTTATGAACATTCTTGGCTGTTTAGACAGACCAACGACAGGTTCATACCGCCTTAATGGCGATGAGGTAGCTACTTTATCCGATGATGAATTGGCCTTTGTGCGAAATAAACAAATAGGCTTTGTATTCCAAAGTTTCAACTTATTAACAAAATTAACAGCCTTAGAAAATGTAGCGCTCCCTATGATTTATGCAGGGATGGATAAAAAATCACGTAATGAACGAGCTGCTGCACTATTATCTTCTGTTGGTCTTGGTGACCGTATGGATCACTTGCCATCTGAGTTGTCTGGCGGTCAGCGTCAACGTGTTGCCATTGCTCGTGCACTGGCTAATAACCCTGCTATCATAATGGCCGATGAACCGACAGGTAACCTTGACTCCAAGTCGACTATCGATGTTATGAATATTTTTAGAGGCCTTTACGATGAAGGGCGAACAATAATCCTTGTTACTCATGAACCAGAAATTGCAACCTATGCAAGTCGCAATGTAGTATTGCGTGATGGTTTAATTGTAGAGGATTCCCAAAATCTAAATATGACGCCTGTACAGGAGGTGCCACATGTATAAAGAGAGTTTCTTGATGGCATGGGCATCCCTCATTGCTAATAAAATGCGATCCATTTTGACCATGTTAGGCATCATTATCGGTGTAGCTGCCGTAATTGCCTTGGTATCTATTGGTAATGGTGTAAAGCAAGATATCCAAAATTCTATTTCTAGTTTAGGTTCTAACCTATTGATGGTTATGCCTGGTGCACCTCGTACACCGGGGGTTCGACCTTCTGCAGGATCTATGAAGTCTTTAAAGGTTTCTGACTATGAAGCTATTTCAAAGTTAGATGGTGTTAAAGCGGCTAGTCCTATGACAAATGGCTCGTATGTAGTGATTTATCAAAATAAGAACTGGACTACTTCAGTATCTGGTGTTAGCTATAACTATTTAGATGTAAACAATTGGTCTATGAAATCTGGTCGATTCTTGTCTGAAAAGAATGTACAGAATCGTGAACGCGTTGCAGTCGTAGGTAAAACAGTTGTTAAGAATCTATTTGGTGATGAAGATCCAGTAGGTGCTGAAATTCGTGTCAAAAATATTCCATTCCGTATCATTGGTGTTCTTAATAGTAAGGGCAGTGGTGCTATGGGTAATGACCAAGATGATATGGTAATTATTCCATATACTACAGCTATGGAACGGGTAGAAGGTGTTGATTATCTCCGGATGATTTATGTAGTAGGTAAGGATGAAAACGGTATCGATCGTTTACAATCCGATATTGAAAACCTATTGCGTGTACGACATGGTATTAAAGATACAAACCTTGATGATTTCAATATCCAAAACATGAACTCTATCATGGAAACTATGGAGGAAACTACAGGTACGTTAACATTATTCTTAGGTGCTGTAGCAGCTATTTCTCTTGTGGTCGGTGGTATTGGCATTATGAATATTATGCTCGTATCCGTAACTGAACGGACAAGAGAGATTGGGGTACGTAAAGCGCTGGGCGCTACTTATAGTGTTATCGTTACACAATTCCTTATCGAAGCTGTTGTTATTAGTTTGATGGGGGGCATTATAGGGATTATACTCGGCATAGGCTCATCTAAGCTGATTGGCATGGCTTCGGGCATGAGTACGGTTATATCTATACCAACGATTGTAATGTCCTTTGCCTTCTCTATGGCAATAGGTTTGATTTTTGGTATTTATCCAGCTCGTAAAGCTGCTAAACTTAATCCAATTGATGCATTACATTATGAATAATCCTTAGTTGTAGATGCGTTTTCTTAAGAACATACTACATAATTAGATAGAGTTATTCGCATATGGTGCGTTGCATGATACAATATGTATGATGTAACGCACCATTTTTATGTTTGTATTGAGGTTTTTGGCAAGAACTCTCTAAATCATTTCATGCAAGCATTTTGATATAAAAGGGGATTAAGTTTAGTTAATCTATGTGTCAGTATATTGAATGGAGAATCTTATGGCTACAACATTGTTAGAATATTTCAACGAATTACGAGATCAAAATCCATTTTCTTGGGTAAAAGATTCTGAAATTACTGCTGTTGAACCCGGTCATGCGGAAATGACCTTGCAAACAAATGATACAGAGTACTGTAATTTTAGAGGGGACTTGCATGGCGCTGTTTGTATTGGTTTAGCAGATAGTGTAATGGGAACAGCTTGTTTTACATTGGGCAAATCTGTGAGCACTATTGATCTTAATGGTAACTATGTGAAAGCTGTTAAAGGCGGTACTGTATTGCGTGGTGTAGCCAATGTAGAACATAGTGGGAAAACAACCATGGTTGCCACAGCTCGTATTTATAATGAATTAGGTGAACTAGTTCATTTAGCACGTGGTACATTTTTTGTATTAGAAGAGAAGCCATTACCTGAATTACCATGGCGTTTTATTGAAGAAGACAACCCTGATTTGGTATAATATAGTTTAGACTTTTAAATATAGGAGGATGCTTTAATGGAACAAGAATTACAACGTCTTAAGGCAGAAGCCCTTGAGGCCATCAAAGGCGCTGCTGATCAACAAGCGTTGCAAGATATACGTGTAAAATATCTAGGTAAAAAAGGTGAGGTAACAGCATTACTAAAAGGTCTTGGTAAATTATCTCCTGAAGAACGCCCTAAGGCTGGTGCTCTTGTTAATGCGGTTCGTGAAGCATTAGAGTCTGAACTTGAGGCAGTAAAAACTCGTATGGAAACAGAAGAGTTAAATGCTCGTTTAGAACAAGAACGAATCGATATTACATTGCCAGGTCGTGCAGTAAAATCTGGTCATATCCATCCATTGACAAAGGTTAATGAAATGATTGAAGACTTCTTTATGAAAATGGGCTATACCGTTGAAGAAGGTCCAGAAATCGAACAGGATTACTTTAACTTTGAATGTTTAAACCTGCCTAAAGATCATCCTGCACGTGATATGCAAGATTCCTTCTATATTACAGAAAACTTCTTATTGCGTACCCATACATCTCCAGTACAAGCTCGTACAATGCAACGTCATGAACCTAATAGTCCAATCCGCATGATTGCGCCTGGTAAGGTTTACCGTTGGGACTATGATGCGACACACTCCCCAGTATTCCATCAAGTGGAAGGTCTCATCATCGACGAACATATTACATTTGCTGATTTGAAAGGTACATTAGAGTCCTTCTTACGTCACATGTATGGTGATGAAACAAAGGTACGTTTCCGCACAAGCTTCTTCCCATTCACAGAACCATCTGCAGAGGTAGACATTTCCTGTGTAATGTGTGGTGGCGAAGGTTGCCGTGTATGCTCTCATACAGGTTGGCTTGAAATTTTGGGTTGCGGTATGGTTCATCCAGATGTATTGCGCATTAATGGGTACGATCCTGAAAAGGTTAAAGGCTTTGCCTTTGGCATGGGCGTAGAACGTATTGCTATGCTTTTATACGGCATTAACGATTTACGTCTATTCTTTGAAGATGATGTACGATTCTTGGAACAATTTTAGGAGGAACTCATGAAAGCAAGTTTACAGTGGATGAACGAATACGTGCCTGTGGATATGAATCGTCCTGCTCAAGAATTGGCCGATGAATTAACACAAGCTGGTATTCCTGTAGAAGATGTCATTGCTATGGATAATGGCATTAAGAAAATTTATACTGGTAAAATCGTTGAGATTACAAAGCATCCAGATGCAGATAAATTACAAGTATGCCAAGTTGAATGCCTTACAGAAGAAGGTGAACCTGTTACAAAACAAATCGTAACAGCGGCTACCAATGTTGCAGTAGGCCAAATCGTGCCTGTGGCGTATCATAAATCTCGCTTAGCTGATGGCACAGAGATTAAAAAAGGTAAATTGCGCGGTGTAGTTTCTGAAGGCATGTTCTGCTCCGTTGCAGAATTTGGCATTTCTAGTGATTTAGTATTGCCTGAAGAAGCTCAAGGCATTTATATTTTCCCTGAAAATACACCAATTGGTCTTGATGTAAAAGACGTTTTAGGCTTAAATGATACAGTGTATGAATTTGAATTGACTGCTAACCGAGCAGATTGCTTCTCCATGGTTGGTTTATCCCGTGAATTCGGTATTATGACAAACCAAAAAGCTTTATTCCCTGTTATTATGGTTAACGAAAATGGCGAGTCCATTGAAGGGAAAGCATCTGTATCCATCGAAGCGGATGATCTTTGTACTCGTTTTACTGCTCGCGTAGTAACTGATGTTAAGGTTGAGCCATCTCCATTGTGGATGCAAAACCGTTTACGCAACAGTGGCATTCGTCCTATCAATAATGTAGTAGACGTTACAAACTACGTTATGTTAGAACTTGGTCAACCTATGCATGCCTATGATTATGATCATGTAAAAGGTCATCAATTAGTGGCAAGACGCGCTAAAAATGGTGAAGTTCTTGTTACACTTGATGGTTCTGAACGTGAATTGAATGACTCCATGCTTATCATTGCCGATGCAGAACGTCCAGTAGGCGTAGCAGGTATCATGGGTGGCTTTGATAGTGAAGTGACAAATGAAACGACTACCGTTTTGTTTGAGGCTGCCGTATTCAATGGTCCATCTATTCGCCGTACAGCTAAAGCTCTTGGCATGCGTTCTGAAGCATCTGGTCGTTTTGAACGTGGTGTAAATCATAAATACACTGCCTATGCTATTGATAGAGCAGCTCAATTATTACAACAAATCTGCCCTTCTTGTAAAGTTGATGTAGGCGTTATCGATGTATATAAAAATCCTGTAGAGCAACATACAGTTACTTTCACAGCAGAACAAATTAACGATTACTTGGGTACAAACATTGAAAAAGACGAAATGGTTCGTATTTTGACTGCCCTTGAGTTCGTTGTAACTGAAGATGGCGATAAATTGTCTGCTCTCGTTCCAACATGGCGTGGCGACGTAACAGTGATGCCTGATATCGCTGAAGAAGTGGCTCGTATTTACAACTACGATAATATTAAGCCTACAATTCCGGTTGCCGTATTATCCTCTGGTGGCATGACACCTAAGAAGGCTCTTACTAAAGAGGTAACTCATGCATTGGCTAAATTGGGTATGACTCAAATCATTACATTTAGCTTCATGCATAAAGATGGTCTTACTAACATGATGCTTCCTGAAGGGGATAGCCGTTATACTGCCATTCCAATCTTGAACCCTATTTCTGAAGAGTTCCCTTATATGCGTACTACATTGGTACCAGCTGTTATTGAAGCAGCTAAACGCAATATTGCGCAACAAAATAAGGATCTTTGGTTATTTGAAACAGCCAATGTATATGAACCAAAAGCATTGCCTTTAACAGAAGTACCTCATGAACGCCCTATGGCTTGCGGTATCTTGATGGGCAAGGCAAACCAAGCTGGTTGGAATCAAGCAGAACGCACTACAGATTTCTATGATGTAAAAGGCATTGTAGATGCGTTGTTAGCTGAACTAGGCGTTACAAGTTATGAAATCAATCGTGGCACTGAGCCATATTTCCATCCAGGTGTAAGTGCTCAATACGTTGTTGATGGTAAAATGATTGCTCAATATGGTGAATTACACCCACAAGTGAGCAAAAACTTTGATTTACCAGGCAAAGTATATATGTTTGAAATCGATTTGGAAGCCGTATTATCCTTAACGATTCCAGCATTCCGTTATACATCCTTCAGTAAATTCCCAGGTACTAGCCGTGACCTTGCTATCGTAGCACCTGTGTCCGTATCTAGTGGTGAAATTTTATCCATCATTAAAGAGCATGGTGGCGAATATTTAGAAAGTGCATCTATTTTTGACGTTTACGAAGGTGAACATATCGAAGCTGGTCACCGCAGTCTTGCATACAACTTGCAATTCCGCTCTATGGAAGGCACGTTGAATGATGAAGATATTGATGGTAACATTCAAGCTATTATCGATGCATTAGCAGAAATTAACTGCAGATTACGTTAATCTCAAGCAGTATATTGAAAGGGTTTACCATATGGTAAACCCTTTTAGTACTATAGTTATACCTTTAGTTAGGTAGAAAGGATTATCCATGGAATTATTGGCTCCTGCCGGTACGATGGAAAACTTTATAGCCGCTTTAGAATCTGGGGCTGATGCTATTTATCTTGGTGGTAAAGGCTTTAATGCTCGTGCTCATGCAGCGAACTTTGGCATTGAAGAATTGGCCGACGCTATTCGTTTGGCCCACATTCTAGATGTGTCCGTATATGTAACGGTAAATATCCTCATAGGTGATTCCGAATTAAAGGCTCTCGAGGCGTATTTAAAGGACTTAGAGCGCATCGGTGTGGATGCTATTATCGTTCAAGACTTAGCAGTTGCTAAATTGGCACAACGAGTGGCCCCGAAATTGCATTTACACGGTAGTACGCAAATGACGGCAGCTACACTTGATGCAGTTCGATTTTATGAAAGCCTCGGTTTTACCCGTGTTGTATTGGCTCGTGAATTGAGCCTTGCTGAAATTGAACATATTTGTAAAAACTGTACAGCTGAAATCGAAGTCTTTGTACATGGTGCCTTATGTGTGTGCTATTCTGGTCAATGCTTGATGAGTTCCTTTATCGGTGGTCGCAGTGGTAATCGTGGTGCCTGCGCACAACCTTGCCGTTTGCCTTATGAACTATTGGATTCATCGGGTACTAGTTTATTACCTAAACACGAAGCTTATTTATTGAGTCCTAAAGATCTTAACTATAGTGAGCATATGAATGAGCTCGTAGCAGCTGGTGTAAAATCCTTCAAGGTAGAAGGGCGTATGAAGAAGGTTTCCTATGTACGCCAAGTTATTGGGACCTATCGTCATATTTTAGATACAGCTCATATGGATGCTGCTGATGCCGATGCATTGGCATCAGGATTTAATCGTGGCTTCTCTACAGATTACTTAACAGACCATGTAGGGAAATCTATGATGACAGTGGTAGCTCCAAATAATCAAGGCAAATTAATTGGTAAAGCAGAGGTTAAAAAGGGACAAGTTCATTTATTCCTAACAGAACCGATTGAAAAAGGATCACTTTTAAAGGTAATGCAAGATTCTGGTAGTATTACGTATTATCAAATTGATCAAAATTGGTCCTTAATGGATGAAAAGCATTTTGTAGGCAAACCTGATGAAGGGTTTGCAGCGGGGCAAGTATTTTTAGCATCTACGCCAAAATCTCAAAAGCAACGAGGCTTACAAGATTTCAGTGCGAAGTTAGAGGTACATGGTTATCTATCTATTAATACAGACCGAGAACAACCTTGCACAGACCTTACCTTTGTATTGAATGATGGGCGTACTGTGACAGTATCTAATGAGTTTGAACCGGTTTATGCGAATAATAAGCCGACTACATTAGAGAAGGTTACAGACCAAGTAGGTAGATTAGGCAATACATTGTTTACGCTTGGCTCTATGTCTATTCCTGATGGACCTTATATGTGGCCAGCTAGTGTGTTAAATGCATTGCGCCGCGATGCTGTAGAAGCACTAGAAAACTTATTGATTACAGACCATGAAATGGCTTGGGCTGAGCTGGCTGTAGAGCCTCAAGATATGTCATCTATGGTTGCTAAAGCTAAGATTCAATATGCTGAGCCTATGGTGAGTGCTCGCGTTGATGAACTAGAGGCTGTGAAAGCAGCTATTGAAGGGGGCGCTAAGAAGATTATCTTCGGTGGTGACCGTTTACAACGTAAGCCTTATGAACTTAGCATCTACGAGCAGGTAGCTAAGCTTTGTAAAGACCATAATGTGCTTTGTGTATTTGCTACGCCTCGGGTTGTGAAAGATGATGAAGTAAAGGCGTATATGAATACCCTTAAAGTCATAGTTGCGGCTAAACCAGATAGCATTTCTATTCACGTTCCTCAAGCGTTATTGTGGCTTCGTGACTTAGGGTATACAGGTGCTATTGAAGCCGATACAGGTCTTAACATATTTAATGGCTCTTCCTTACAAGTATGGGAGGACTTACATATGAGTAGTGTAGCACCTTCTTTAGAGTTAACATTGACGCAACTCGTAAGCTTACAAAAATCTACTCATTTGCCATTAGAGGTTATGGTTCATGGTTATACGGAAATGATGATTTCTGAATACTGTGCCATTGCTAGCTTTGTAGGGACTGGTAAAAAAGAAAACTGTCCAATGCCGTGCGTAACAGAAGATTACGCATTAAAGGACCGTAAAGGGGAAGTGTTCCCATTGCGTACGGATCCGTATTGCCGTATGCACATCATGAACAGTCATGAAATGGACATGCGTGCCTATGTGCCAGAGTTACATCGAAAAGGGCTACATATTTTGCGCATCGATGGACGTCAAATGGATCCACATCGCTTGCATTCTATCGTAGCAGATTATGTATCCATTCAAAATGGAACAAAAGAGGCTCCTCCTAAGAGTGTAGGTAAAGATGATACACCTATTACAAGGGGCCACTATTTTAGAGGTATTTTATAAAAGAGGTAGTACATTGTTTAACGAAGATGTATTAGACTTTCACCATATAAAAGAACAATTACAACAACATTGTAGTTCTACCATTGCTAAAGAATTAGCTATGCACATCGAACCTATGACAGATGCGAAAGCCATTCAAGAGAACCTTGATGAAACGGCAGAAGCCATGCGTTCTTTGCAAACTGAGGTAGAACAACCGTTAGGCGGTACGCGAGATATTCGTGAGTCCTGTAAGAAGAGTCGTAAAGACTTTATCCTTACGCGTGAAGCATTGTGGGATATTTACTTAACCATTGGTGCTTATAAGCGGATGACAAAGTTCTTTAAAACGAAATATATGGAATATCCGTTGCTGTCCTTATGGGTACAGGATATGCCAAATACAGATCGCATTGAAAACCGTTTTAAACGGGTCTTTGATGATAAAGGGGAATTGCTTGATACTGCATCTCCTAAGTTGGCGAGCCTTAGAAATACGATTATTAAAACTCGTGAAAAGATTAAAAATGATATTCAAGCTATCTTACACGACAAGGATAATCAGAAGTATTTCCAAGAAGCAATCATTACACAGCGTAACAATCGCTATGTAATCCCTGTAAAACAGGAATATCGCCAATATTTTGATGGTCTTATTCACGACCGTTCTGCAACGGGTCAAACACTCTATATTGAACCGATGCGCTTGGTGAATCTAAATAATGAATTACAAGAGGCATTGATTGGTGAAGAGCAAGAGGTATTGCGCATTTACCGTGAATTGTCTGCCCTTGTAAAACAACATAGTAATGATTTGATGGATGCTTGTGAAAAGGTATCCCACATCGAATTTGTATATGGTAAGGCGAGCCTTGCTATTTCCTATAAGGGTGTACCGGCCATCTTGAGTACTGATAGAACTGTCAATCTCATGAGAGCTCGGCACCCATTAATCCCACCGAATGTGGTAGTGCCTACAAATATTCAATTAGGTACATCGTACCGTATTTTATTGATTACTGGTTCTAATACAGGTGGTAAAACAGTATCCCTTAAAACATTAGGGTTATTGAGCTTAATGAACCAATGTGGTCTATTTATCCCTGCAGATCACGGATCAATGTTGCCTATATTCCATAATATCTTTGCCGATATTGGTGATGAACAAAGTATTGAGGCTAGCCTTAGTACGTTCTCTGCCCATATGACACAAGTTATTTCTATCATTAAACATTGTGGCCCCAATGACTTGGTGTTGCTGGATGAGCTAGGTTCTGGTACAGATCCAGAAGAAGGTAGTGCACTTGCTGTATCTATCCTTGAATTCTTCCGTAAAAAGGGCGCTCTTATGATGGTAAGTACTCATTATAATGAGCTTAAAAATTATGCATACCATACGGAAGGTATTGAAAATGGCCATGTAGAGTTTGATGAGCGCACCTTAAAACCAACATATCGACTTCATATCGGTGTAGCTGGTAGTAGCCATGCATTGAGCATTGCGGCCCGTCTAGGCTTGCCAAAAGATATCGTAACTCGTGCGGCAGAATATAAGTCTCAATTTGGTAACCATGAAATGGAAGAAGTTCTTTCAGATTTGAATGAACAACTTCGTAAGGCATCTGAACGTGAAAGAGCCTTAAAAAAAGAGCTTGATGAAATACGTCGTATGCGTGGCCAGTTAGAGAAGGAAAAGAAACAGTTTAACGAAAAACGTAAACAAATCTTAGCCAAAGCTCAAGC
Source organism: Veillonella fallax (assembly GCF_020687175.1). Lineage (NCBI taxonomy): Bacteria > Bacillati > Bacillota > Negativicutes > Veillonellales > Veillonellaceae > Veillonella > Veillonella fallax. Next base: position 76,219 of record NZ_JAJEQD010000001.1, read on the forward strand.
TGATGCAGAATCTATGAAACGTAGCTTACGCGTCGAAGGGGAAGCGATTATCAAGCAATTGAAAGCACAATTCTCTGAAACAAATAAGGATAAGCGTCAATCTGCTATTAATGCAGCACGTAAGGGTATCTCTAATGTACATATACCAGAATCTCCAGTAGATGATGATCGTAAATCTTTGACTGCAGATGCTATTAAGGTAGGCCAAGCAGTATATGTTACATCTTTACGCTCATTAGGTACCGTATTAGCTATCAATGGCAATCGTGTGAATGTAGATATTAATGGACTAACAGCTACTGTAAAGGTTAGCGAATTACAATCTACTACACGTGAAGAAGGAAATAAGCTTGCACGGGAACAAAAGGCAGCTATGCCTAAGACTAGAAAACGTATGGGTGGCTCTGCCGTACAACGCCAAAAAGAGGTTCGTACTGAAATCAATATTCTTGGACAAACGGTAGATGAAGCGACAGTTTCTGTTGGTAGATTTATTGACCAAGCTTTACTTGGTGGTGTTAATCAAGTGCGCATTATTCACGGTAAGGGGACTGGCGCATTACGAGAAGGTGTACATCAATATTTGCGTACCTTACCGCATGTAGCTCATTTTGAAACGGCAGGCTATGACGAAGGTGGTGCCGGGGCTACGAATGTAGTTCTGAAATAAAGCTACTCAATAGTGATATATTTATATATAATCTAGTAAATTATTATCGTATATCGAATTGCTTATGGGGTATAGCCATATACATATATATAAATAGAAAAGGTAGTAAGTTCTTTGAACTTACTACCTTTTTTTACGTAAAAGAAAGGAGCGGAACACATGTTCCACTCCTTTAGCGTATGAGATTAACGATCTTTTTTACTAGACTTTTTACTTTTCGATGAATTAGATTTTGGTTCAGTTGCATCATCTTTTGAGCCACTGTCATCTTTTACAGCTTCATCTTTTGACTTGTCTTTATCGTCTTTTTTGTCTGCTTTTTCGTCCTTAGCAGCTTCTTTTTTAGGCTGCGCTTTTACAGGGTTATAATAACCTTCAGAGACAGCTGATTGAGCACTAGCAGGAACGGAGAAGTCAGAAGCAGGAGTATTGGCAAGAGCATTTGCCATAAATTGTCTCCACATCACTGCTGGAGTAGAACCACCAGTAATACCTAATGTTTCTGAACCATAGTCATCACCAATCCAAACAGCAGCAACTAAATCAGGTGTATAACCAACGAACCAAGCATCTTTTTCATCATCCGTTGTACCTGTTTTACCGGCTGCAGGTCTACCAATAGCTGCGTTACCACCAGTACCACCAGTAATTACGGATTCTAGCATATCTGTTATTATTGCAGCATCTTTTTCTTCAATGACACGTTTTTCTTGGATGGAATTTTCTTCCACAACTTGTCCATTACGATCTACAATTTTTATGATAGCTGTAGGCTGAACTTTGACACCACCATTGGCAAGTACACCATAAGCTTGAACCATTTCAAGAGGTGTTACACCATGAGTTAAACCACCAAGTGCAGTAGACAAGTTATTATCTTGATCTGTAAGGGTAGTGATACCCATTTCTTTGGCAAGTTTAATAATCTTAGACATGCCTACTTCATCAGCAATTTTTACGGCCGGTACGTTACGTGAGTGTTGTAACGCATATCGATAAGTAATATTACCCTCGAAATTTCGTTCATAGTTTTGAGGACGCCATCCATTAAAATCGACAGGGCTGTCATCAACAATTGAACCTGGTGTTTTACCAGCTTGAATAGCTGCTAAGTATACAAATGGTTTCATAGCAGAACCAGGTTGTCGTTCTGCTTGTGATGCACGGTTAAAAGAGTCATCACCTCGACCGCCGACCATAGCAACAATATAACCATTATGTGGGTTCATAGCTACAATGGCACCTTGTGGCTGATGTAAACCATTGCTATCAGTATAGTAATTAGGCAAGTTTTGCATTGCCGCCACAGCTGCATTTTGTGCATCCATATCAAGAGTAGTATAAATTTTCAAACCATCTTTATAGATTGCATCATCACCATATTTTTCAGAAACTTGTGAAATAACATAGTTAATGAAGTATGATGCATTAGACTTTTCATGAGCTTGTTCTTGTTTTGCTACTAAACCTAAATCTGCTTGACGCGCTTGATCGGCTTGCTCTTGTGTAATGTAACCGTATTTTACCATTTGTCCTAATACAACTGCTTGACGTTTTTTACTTGCTTCCAAATCATTGAATGGAGAGTAGTAGTTAGGACTTTGTGGTAAGCCTGCAATGAGTGCTGCTTGAGCTAGCGTTAATTGGCTAGCATCCTTACCAAAGTATACATGAGCTGCAGATTGTACACCGTATGCACCTTGGCCAAAGTAAATTTGGTTCATGTACATTTCAAGGATTTCATCCTTAGTATAATGTTGTTCAATTTTAAGTGCTAGCAATGCTTCAGAAATTTTACGTTTAAATGTTCTGTCTTGAGATAAGAATGCATTACGCGCTAACTGTTGAGTGATTGTAGAACCACCTTCAGATACGCCACTATGAACAAGGTTAACCCATACAGCACGCAAGATACCAACAGGGTCGATACCGTGATGGGAATAGAAGCGAGAGTCCTCAGTAGCAACAAAGGCATTTTGTAAATCCTTTGGTACATCTTTTAAGGGTACTGGTAATCTGTTCTCTGTGGAATGAACCGTTGTGATGAGATTACCGTGTACATCGTAAATTTGAGACGATGCGGAAGGACGTACATTGGATACATCTGGTAGGTTAGATAGTGTGGCACTAATGAAACCACAGCCACCTCCGGCTACGATGAGTATAAGGAGAAGGGCACAAATCCAAAATAGACGCTTTGGACTTGTTTTCTTCGGTGTAGAGCCGCTACCGTTAGAACGGCGGCTGCTTCTCGCATTTGAGTTATTACTCATAGAGTCACCTCTTTTTTCTTTTGTTAGTAAATATAACGTAAATTCTATTACGCAGTTATAAATATTATATCATAAATGGCTTAAAACCAATACTATATATGTAATTGTGAAAGTTTTTAGATAATGGTATACTAAAACAATAGTATTTCGAGGAGGATTATCATGGTTTGTGCTCAAGAACAAGTGCGCCAAATTAAACACGGCGTAGCAGATTTAATTAACGAACAAGATCTTGTAAAGAAAATAGTAAAATCCATTAAGGAAAATAAACCACTAGTTGTTAAACTAGGTTTAGACCCAACAGCTCCAGATATTCATTTGGGTCATACAGTACCACTTCGCAAACTACGTTTGTTCCAAGAATTTGGTCATCAAGTAGTGATCGTTATCGGTGGTTTCACAGCACGTATTGGTGATCCTACTGGTAAAAGTGTAACTCGTCCACCACTTACAAAAGAAGAAGTATTGAAAAATGCTGAAACTTATAAAACACAAATCTTCAAAGTATTGGATCCTGAAAAAACTATCGTTCGTGACAACAGTGAATGGCTTGAAACCATGAATTTTGCCGATGTGCTTCGCTTGGCAAGTTCTTACACTGTAGCACGTATGATGGAACGTGATGATTTCAATAAACGTTTCAAAGAAGGCCGTGCTATCGGTGTTCATGAATTTATGTATCCATTGATGCAAGGTCAAGATTCTGTTGCTTTACATGCTGATGTTGAATTTGGTGGTACAGACCAAACTTTCAACTTGTTAATGGGTCGTCATTTACAAGAATTAGAAGGTCAAGAACCACAAGTTGTTATCACAATGCCATTGCTTGAAGGCCTTGATGGGGTTCAAAAAATGAGTAAATCTTTAGGTAACTACATCGGTATCGACGAAGAACCTAAAGAAATGTACGGTAAAGCTATGTCCATTCCAGATGAATTGATGCTGCGCTACTTCATGCTCGTTACAGATATGCCAATTGAAGAACAAGAAGACATGGAAAAACGTCTTGAAAGTGGTGAATTACATCCACGTGATGCTAAAATGCAATTAGCTCGTACTATCGTTCGTTTGTACCATGGTGAAGATGCTGCTCTAGAAGCAGAAGAAGAATTCAAACGCGTATTCCAACAACGTGCGTTGCCTACAGATATTCCTGAATACGCTATGGATGCGCCAACTGAACCAATCTTTGTGCCACAATTCTGTACAGATGCTGGTTTGACTGCCTCTAATGGTGAAGCACGTCGCTCCATTAAAGCGGGTGCTTTCAAAGTAAACGGTGAAAAATACAGCGAAGAAAATCTTACTCTTGAAGATGGCATGATCATTCAAGTAGGTAAACGTAAATTCGTAAAAATTAAATTTAACTAATATAAAACTGTGATGAGATAGAAATTTCATCACAGTTTTTTTCTGCCTATTTTGTCTATAAGATTTTATCTATTGTATCTACTAATAGTAACCCCAAAAATTGACTTACAAGTTAATGTATAATGAATATAAAAGATAAATATAAAATACAAATTTGATACATAAAACATTTATACAGATATCGTATAAAATTTACTATAAAGTAAGAGGACCTTATATGGATAAGAAATTGAGCAACTTTTTAAAACAAAGAAAACATACTGTTCTCACTGATATCGATGTTATTACTGCGGCAGTAGCGGTTCCATTATTAGAAGTGGATGGGGAAAATCACGTAGTCTTTACTGTGCGCAGTAATAAGCTACGCCGTCAGCCAGGGGAGATTAGCTTTCCAGGAGGTCATTGTGAACCTAATGATAAAAGCGGTGCTCATGCTGCCATGCGTGAATGCTCTGAAGAATTAGGTATAGATTTAGACCAAATAGAACTACTTGGCAATTTAGACTGTTTAGTATCTGCCATTGGGGTAAAATTATATACCGTTGCAGTACGGTTACATACAAAAGACTTAAAACCAAATCCTGATGAAGTAGGAGAAGTATTTACCGTGCCTTTACAATATCTGCTAGATATGGAACCTACCGTAGGTCATCTAGATATAGCCACAAGACCATTGAAAGACTTTCCATTTCATTTACTAGAAGGCTATAACATTGACTGGAAAATTAGACAAAACTACTCGGTCTATTTCTATCCCTATGAACAATACACCATATGGGGACTAACGGGTCGAGTGCTGAAAAACTTTTTAGATATATATAAGGAAGCTAAATGAAACCTGAATTTGTTCCATGGTTACTAATGATTTGAACAACTTCTATTGATGCAAATTGTATAATTGAAAATGAAACTTTTAAATCATTATTCACTAATTTTACGCTGTTTTATTCATATTTTGAATATGGACTTAGCTATGTAAAATAATATAGAAGGTAATAGTGGTTCAAAGCTAATAGTGATTTTGCTTATGCTGCTAAATAAAATCAATTTAGTGAAGATGGTAATGTCTATAAAAATAGGTAATATGAATGCTAATAAATAATTTAGTAGATGCAATTTTAAGTAAACTAATTGAAATGCCGGACTATATTTTCAACTCTTTGATTATTTTGTTTTTTTGTCTAATTGGGATATTATTTCCTTGGCTTAATGATGTTGTTTATGGAACATATAAAAAATCCTACAAAGTAGAAAGAATAACTTTTCTTATTATTTTTAGTATTACATTAGCTTATATTTTCTATAATCTTATATGCGTATAATTGTAATAAAATATTTAAAACCTTTATTGGGAATATGGATATTTTCTTTATTAATCTTAATAATATATAAGTTTTATTAAAGATTTTCCCATCTGAAGATAAAACTGAACGTATTAGGCGCTATATCTGTAATCACAACCTAGAATAAAAGAAAGAGTTATTTTTATGATTAAATTTTTAGCTTTATTAATATTTAGACCAATTTCTATTGGTGCAAATAATATAATTGAAAACGGAACTATTAAATCTTTATTTACTACTTTTACTCTATTTTGGCTTATAAATAGTATATTAGTAGTCCTACATGGTGGGTACGTAAAGTATTCGAATTTTTTGTTTAGTTTATCACTGGATAGATATATTGGATTTAACTTGTTTCCCTATATTTTCGATTTTATTATTAGTATAGTCGTTAGTCTTTTGATGGCGTGCTTATGTTGGGCTAATTTTAACCTTTGGACTGAGATAAATTTTACTAAATTATTTAAGGTATCTTTAATAATATCTTGCTTACAGCAAATCCCTAGTATTATAAGATCTATTTTTTTGTATTTAGTACACTTTTTATCTTTGCATAGTCCATACTGGACGAAAATTGCATTGGATTCTTTAAAGACAATATTTAATTTATCAGAGATATATATTATGTTTCTCTTTATTGTATTGTTATATAAACTAACAAAAGTTAATAGGTTTGCTATAACTTTATTTGCTATTGTTGTATTTATAGGTATTGCACAACTTCAGAATATAATTATTAAATCAATGTCTTAACTCCAACTTGAAAGGAATTATAATGTTACAAACCTTTATTAATCTCTTTATACGTCCTCGATCTGCTGAATAATCTGGAGTAATAGAAAGAATTGTTTTATGAGAAAATCCTTAAATTTATTAATATTTAAGCCTATTTCAATTGGTGCAAATTACATAATGGAAAATGAAACCATTAAGTCTTTGTGTTCATTCTTTTTAATGATATGGTTTATAAACCACTTATTAATAATGCTCGTAGGTGGACATGTTAAGTATTGGAAAGTAATGTATCCTTTGGCCATAGATCAATATATAGGTTTTAGTTTATTCCCTTATATTCTTAACTTTTGTAGTATTATCTTCATAAGTATTTTTATAGCATTCCTTTGTTGGGCTAATTTTAATATTTGGACAGAGGTAAAATTTACAAAACTATTAAAGGTATCTTTAATATTAACCTGTTTACAACAAATTCCTGATTTTATAAGATTGTTTCTATTGTATCCAATTCAGTATTTATATGTATATAGTCCATTCTGGGCTCAGACGATATATGATTCTTTAAAATTTATAGCAAGTATATCAGAAATTTATATTGCGTTTCTTTTTATTGTATTGTTATATAAACTTACAAAAGTTAATAGTTTGGGTATAGCTATATTTGTTATTGTAGTACTTCTAGGTGTTACAGAACTTCAGAATATAATTATTCAAGCAATTTCTTAAATCCAACTTGAAAGGAATTATAATGTTACAAACCTTTATTAATCTCTTTATACGTCCTCAATCTGTTGGAATTAGCCAAGTCATTGAAACTACAAGTTTAAAAGGTGCTTTAGGTTTATATTCTGTATCTTGGGTACTGTTACGACTTGTTTTGGGTGATATAGGTGTTGATGTTCTTCACATAGCACCAATTATTAATGATGTTGAGATACTTTCATACTTTAGTACTATAGTAATTTTTTGTATTGATTATATAACTATTTTACTGAGATTAATCATAGCCATTTTATTATTATGGATTTTGTATCGGTTCTGGTGTTCCGTATCCCTGAAAAAGATGATAATAATATCACTTTACTTTATGGGACTATGTTTCTTATTTGCTAGTATTAAACTTAATTTACAATCCTATTTTTTGAGTTTAGATTATCTCGATGACAGTAATTGGAGCTTTCTCATGTGGAATGTTGTGGGCTTATTAGGTAATATAGTTATATTCTATACTTGTATATTAGAATTTTTTACCTTATATCATCTGACACAAATTAACAAACTCATATTTCTATTTACTACAGTAATAATATTTATCTTATACTGTACATTAGAGATTACTATTAAATATTAATGCTTATGATTTAAAAGATGATTGTCTTATATTAGGCAATCATCTTTTTTAGTTTCTATTTAGTTTAATTAGTATTTTAATGCTTATAAAAATTGACAGATTATAAAATAAGGTATACTATTTATGTGTAAAAGGTTTAATGTGTTGCACTAATTGACTAGGAGGTTCTCACATGAATCGCGAAACAGCATACGTACTTTGGTTTGATGAATTAAAACGTGAAGATGTTAATTTAGTTGGTGGTAAGTCTTCTTCTTTAGGGGAATTGACGTCCTCCACTAATGTACCTGTACCTTATGGCTTTGCTACAACTGCTCATGGTTATCGTGAGTTTATGAAAGCAACAGGTTTGGAAGATAAAATTCGCGCTGAACTTGATGCGTTAGATGATGTAGAAAATTCTGCATTATTGCGTGAAGTATGTGCTAAAATTCGCCGCATGATTTGCGAAGAAGAAATGCCTAAAGAGTTGGCAAATGCTATCCGTCATGCTTATGAAGAACTTGGTAAAAAAGTAAACGAAGAAAATCCATTCGTAGCAGTTCGTTCTAGTGCAACAGCAGAAGATTTGCCAGATGCAAGCTTTGCAGGCCAACAAGATACATATTTAAATGTACGTGGTGCTGACGTTATCATCGAAAAAGTAAAAGAATGCTACGCATCTACTTTCACAGACCGTGCAACATATTACCGTGTAAAACAAGGTTTTGATCATATGACAGTAGCATTGAGTGCTGCTGTTCAAATGATGGTATTCTCTAAAGCAGCTGGTGTAATGTTCACTGTTGACCTCGTAACAGGCAACGATAACAACATCCTTATCGAAGGTTCTTGGGGCCTTGGTGAGTACGTTGTACAAGGTACAGTTACACCAGATAATTTCCATGTAGATAAAGCGAAAATGGAAATTACTGATCGCATGATCAATGACAAACATATCCGTTTAGTTCGTAAAGCTGATGGCGACTGTGTTGAAGAAGTTGTACCACCAGATGAAGCTAAAAAGCAAGTTATTACAGATGCTCAAGTATTGGAACTTGCTGAATATGCTAAAGCAATCGAAAAACACTATGGTTGCTACATGGATATGGAATGGGGCGTAGACGAACGCAATGATAAGATTTGGATTTTACAAGCGCGTCCAGAAACAGTATGGTCCCGTAAAGAAAAGCCAAAAACAACTGAAAAACCTAGCACATTAGATACAGGCAATCGTGATATTATCGTTAAAGGTTTGCCAGCATCCCCTGGTAATGCAGCAGGTAAAGCTCATGTTATCATCAACCCTGAGGATATTGATGAATTCAAAGAAGGAGAAATCCTTGTCACTGCTATGACTGCTCCTGACTGGGTACCAGCGATGAAAAAAGCAAAAGCAATCGTTACAGATGCTGGTGGTATGACTTGTCATGCGTCTATCGTTAGCCGTGAGCTTGGTATTCCTTGTATCGTAGGTACTAAGAGCCGTAGTCATGAAGCGACAACATCTATTAAAGATGGTCAAATGATTACTGTGGATGCTACAAATGGTATCGTATACGATGGCGTATTGGAAGATATCGTTAAAAAGCCAGAAGCACAAGCTACTGCAAGTGTTGCAACTGAATATGTTCCTGTAACAGGCACTAAGATTTACATGAATTTAGGCAATCCTGATTTAGCTGAAAAACATGGTGTGTTGCCATGTGATGGTATCGGTCTAATGCGTGAAGAGTTTATTTGGACTACTTTCATTCACGAACACCCATTACACCTTATCGAAACTGGTCGCAGTGACTTTGCAGTTAATACATTGGCAGAAGGTATGCGTAAAGTGTGTCAAGCTTTAGCTCCTCGCCAAGTAGTAGTTCGTTTGAGCGACTTCAAATCTAGCGAATACCGTGATCTTAACGGTGGCGACAAATATGAACCACATGAATCCAGTGCATTACTTGGCTGGCGTGGTGCAGCCCGTTACTATGATCCAAAATATACACCTGCTTTCAAATTAGAATTAGAAGCAATCAAAAAAGTACGCAATGAATTTGGTTTCAAAAACTTGCAAGTTATGATTCCTTTCTGCCGTACTGTAGAGGAAGCTGAATTAGTAACTAATTTGATGGCTCAAGAAGGCCTTGTGCGCGGTAAAGATTTCAAAATCTGGCTCATGGCTGAAATTCCAGCAAATATTATCTTAGCTGATCAATTCAATAAATATGTAGATGGTTACTCCATCGGTTCTAACGATTTGACTATGCTCGTTCTCGGTTGTGACCGTGATAATGAAACAGTTCAACATATCTATGATGAACGAAATCTAGCAGTTCGTAGAGCGATTCGCCATCTCATCGAAGTGGCTCACAAAGATGGTAAAACTGTATCCATCTGTGGTCAAGCGCCAAGTGTATACCCTGAACTTTGCGAATTCCTTGTGAAGAGCGGTATCGACTCCATTTCTGTTAACCCAGATGCTGTTGTGAGCACTAAGAAAATGGTGGCTCAAATCGAACAAAGAATTATGCTCGATGCTATGACTGGTCGTGGTCGTCAAGAAACTGATGACTTAACTTGGTAATCATATAGTAATATTGAAAGAGGAGGCCCGTAGGTCTCCTCTTTTTCTGAATGGTAAGTTAGGATATAATACAAACAGAGATGAAAGGGGGTTACCGTGTGAAACTGTCGAAACGACAAGAACAAATTGCTCAAATCGTTCGTGAAGAAGGGCCTGTAACGGGCAGTGCTATTGCTGAACATTTAGAGGTTACTAGATCTGCATTACGTTCAGATTTATCGGTGTTAACTATGCTAGGTGTTTTAGATGCGCGTCCGAATGTAGGTTACTACTATGTGGGACTTTCAAAAGAAACACAAACGGCGGAGCGATTAAAATCATTTCTGGTAAGTGATGTATTATCTCAAGCCGTTGTAGTCAATGGGGATACAAGTTTGTATGATACGATTGTTACTATATTTACTGAAGATGTAGGGACTATTCTAGTGTGTGATGATTCCTATTTAGTAGGTGTAGTATCCCGTAAGGACTTGTTGCGTGCCTCTATGGGGCAAACAGATTCGCACACAATGCCTATATCTATGATTATGACCCCTGTGAGCAAGGTTATAACAGTGGAGCCTACGGATACATTAGTAGAGGCTGCACAGAAGATGATAGATTATGAAGTAGATTGTTTACCTGTTATCGTTCGCGAGGATGTGGAAAACAAGAAACGTCTAAAGGTTGTAGGCCGCGTATCTAAAACGACGGTAGCGAAAGTATTTTTAGAATGTAGCATACATTGAGGTTGATAGAATGGCAGAAAAAATTATTTATGCAATATCGGACTCCCTTGGGGAGACCGCAGAGGCTGTAGCAAGAGCTACGGCGAGTCAATATGATAAGGAACAAATTGAAATTGTTCGTATTCCTTATATTGATAGTGAAAGCCAAATTGATGAAGTTATAGCAGATGCAAAACGTGGTAATCATGTTATTTGTCATACCATCGTATCTGAGACTTTACGTAAATATCTTCATGAAAAAGTGGCGGAATACAATATTCCTGCTGTAGATATTATGGGCCCAGTTCTCGATGCTGTAGGTACTGTTGCATCCACAAAGCCTCGTATGACAGCTGGTATGGTTCATAAGCTTGACCAAGAATACTTCAAAAAGGTAGAAGCCATTGAATTTGCCGTAAAATATGACGATGGTAAAAATCCATCTGGCTTTGAAAAGGCCGATGTAGTTATTATTGGTGTATCTAGAACAAGTAAGACACCATTGTCTATGTTCTTGGCGTACAAAAAGATTAAAGCTGCCAATTTGCCATTAGTACCTGAGGTACCATTACCAGAAGAATTATTTAAAATTCCAGCAAAAAAAATCGTAGGCCTTATCATTGACCCATTCAAATTAAATAATATTCGTAGTGAACGTTTGCGTGCTATCGGTCTTGAAGACGAAGCAAATTATGCTTCTATTGAGCGTATTCAATCTGAATTAGAATATGCAAAAGCTATTATGCGTCGCTTACATTGCCAAGTGCTAGATGTTTCTAATAAATCTATCGAAGAAACAGCATCTCTAGTTATGCAATTGATCGATAAAAACCGTGCATCGGAGGGTAAATGAATATACGGGAACAAATAGAGGAGAGGGAGGCATTATTCCTCTCTCCTTATGCTGCAAAAAGCCGTGATGCCATCCGTGATTTAGAGGAAGCACCCGATCCACTTAGAACTGCCTTTCAACGTGATCGAGACCGCATTATTCACAGTAAATGTTTTAGGCGGCTAAAGCATAAGACCCAAGTTTATATTGCGCCAGGTGACCATTATCGTACGCGCATGACCCATACCCTTGAGGTAGGACAAATAGGTCGTACAGTGGCTCGTGCGTTGCGACTAAATGAAGATTTAGTAGAAGCTATCGCTATGGGTCATGATGTGGGACATACCCCATTTGGTCACGTCGGTGAATATGCGTTGCGCGACATGGTAGGGCATTTCAATCATAATGAGCAAAGCTTGCGAATGGTGGAAGTCTTAGAAAAGCATGGTGACCACCAAGGCCTCAATTTAACCACTGCTGTACGTGATGGTATTTTAGGCCATACAGGGGCACGTATCCCTGTCACTTTGGAAGGTCAAATTATTCGTATTGTAGACCGCATTGCCTATTTGTGTCATGATTTTGATGATGCACAGCGCGCTGGTATGTTGACGGCTGAGGAATTACCTTTTGAAGTGCGAGAGCATTTTGGTATGACTCCTTCTAGTATGATTACTGCCATGGTTGAAGATATGGTGCGAGAGTCTTTAGATAAACCTGTTATTTCTATGTCTAGTGATATAGAGATGACCATGAATCTATTCCGTCAATTTATGTTTAAAAATGTTTATTTGGCGCCGGCTTTAATTCCTGATCGAAATAAGGCATCTCATGTGGTGAAAAACTTATTTACTCACTTTATGGAACATCCTGACGATATGGAGGGCTGTGAAAGTACAAGAGAGTTTTATTCTACCCGTGATGTAGTAGATTATGTAGCAGGCTTAACAGATCAATATGCTATTAAGCTATTTAAACAGTATTACATTCCAAATATTACCTTGTAACTTTTAGTAATAGGTACATAGATAACAAAAAAAGCAGTTAGTTCAAATGAACTAACTGCTTTTTTTGGGGCTCTAGAACCCCAAAGAGTACATGTACTTTTTATTTTACGCGCGTGTAATTTTATTAGAACGAAGGCAGCGAGTGCATACGTTTACTTTTTTAGTAGCACCGTCTACAACCGCCCGTACTCTTTGAATGTTCGGTTTCCAAGTTTTTCTTGTGCGAATGTGAGAGTGACTCACGTTCATACCGCTAGATGTGGATTTGCCACATACTTCGCAAAGGTTTGCCATAGTTTCCACCTCCAAGCTTAATCTATAACATAACAAAAGTATATTATCATAAAGAGTAGCGTAAAGCAAGTGTTTTTATCGTACATATTGCTCTTTTTATGAAATATACTACAATATAAGGTATACTATATATCATATTCTATGATATGAGTGGGCTTTTACACAAGGATATACAGAAATTGGATATATCTCATGTGTTTATCGTATATTTAAAGGAGTTTCTATGGATGAACGGTTGACGACCATAAAGGGGATAGGTCCTGGTCGAGAGAAACAATTACATAAGTTGGGAATTACCAATATAACATCCTTGTTAACGTATTTCCCAAGAACCTATGAAGACCGCCGTACGATTTATAGAATTGGTGATTTAAAATCTGGCATGACTGGTGGAGTAGTAGGTAATGTTATAGCAGTTCAAGAGAAACGTCCTCGCCCTCGATTATCTATTTTAGAAGTAGTCATTGCAGATGGTACAGGTCCTTTAAAGATTGTGCTATTTAACCAAGGGTATAAGAAGAACTTTTATAAAAAAGGGCAGCGTCTATATGCGTATGGTAAAGCAGAGTTCCAATATGGGTCTATGCAAATGAATACACCCCAAATAGAAAATTTGGGAGACGGTGGAGAACCTGATCGTGGTATCGTTCCCATTTATGCTCTTGCAGATGGGGTATCTCAATTTGTGGTGCGCTCATCGGTACGTAATTGGTTTGCAGCTAATCATACGTTGCCAGAAATTTTGCCTGCTGAAGTTCGTGAAGCACATCAATATATGACTCGTTATGATGCATTTAAAATGATGCATTTCCCAGAGTCTTCAGAGCGATATGAAGAGGCGCGTCACCAACTAGCTTATGAGGAGTTGTTTGTCATGCAATCTGGATTGGCATTGTTACGAAATAAAGAACAATGTCATAAAGGTCCTAAGATGGGTCCCAATGGAGACTTAATGGCTCAGTGTATAGAAAATTTACCGTTCTCCTTAACAGGTGATCAACAGCGTGCATTAGAAGACATTCGTATCGATATGGAAGATGAACGGCCTATGCAACGATTATTGCAAGGTGATGTAGGTTCCGGTAAAACGGTTGTAGCTACGTTGAGTTTATTGAAAGCCATCGAGAATGGGTACCAAGGGGCATTGATGGCTCCTACTGAGATATTGGCTGCCCAACACTATGAAGGTATAACAGAGGTGTGCTGTAATTTAGGTATTACCATTGAATTATTAACGGGATCCACTACAAGAAAAGAAAAAGAACGTATCTATGAAGGTTTAGCTGACGGATCAATTAATATGATCATCGGTACCCATGCGCTTATTCAAGAAGGTGTTAACTTCCATAATTTAGGTCTTGTTATCATTGATGAACAACATCGCTTTGGTGTGGAGCAGCGGGCACGATTGCAACAAAAGGGGACATATCCTCATGTGCTCATCATGACAGCTACACCAATTCCACGAACCATGACATTATCTGTGTATGGTGATTTAGCAGTATCCTTAATCAAAGAAATGCCACCGGGACGCAAACCTGTCAAAACCTATGCTGTAGATAGTTCGTATAAGGAACGATTAAGAACATTCTTTGGCAAGGAGATGGCAGAAGGTCGTCAAGTTTATGTAGTATGCCCACTTGTTGAAGAATCTGAAAAGTTAGATTTACAAGCTGCTGAGGAATTGTATCTGGAGTTAAAAGAGTACTTTTACAAGGCTTATGAAGTTGGTCTTGTACACGGGCGCATGAAACCAAGTGAAAAGGATGAAGTGATGAATGCCTTTCATAAGGGTGAGATTTCATTGCTCGTTTCCACTACCGTTATCGAGGTTGGTGTTAATGTGCCTAATGCGACAATTATGTGTATTGAAGGGGCAGAACGTTTTGGCCTATCTCAATTGCATCAGTTACGTGGCCGTGTAGGTCGTGGATCTCATCAATCTTATTGCATTCTTGTGAGTGATTCTAAAAATGATGTGAGCCAAGAGCGATTAAAATTGATGGAACAGACTCAGGATGGCTTTGAACTAGCAGAGCAAGATTTACTGCTTCGCGGTTCTGGCCAATTATTTGGATTAGCTCAATCAGGATTACCTGATTTGCGGGTTGCTAATATTATTAAAGATATTGAAATATTGGTACAGGCTCGCAAGGATGTACTAGAGTTTGGAAGTCAATATGGAATGGAAAAACTTGAATCTGTAATGAAAGAAGAATTAGAAAAAAGATTTGGTGAAAAATTTCTTAGAATATTGTATAATTAAGAGGTAGGAATAATAAGTACATAAGTAGCGATAATATTAGATTTTATCTGGGGTTTTCCCTTGTGTATCTGTTCCTCATACCGTATAATAGAACAAACAAATTTATTTCATTTTCATCTATGGAGGTCAATATGCCACTTATTCATGTAGAGCTCGTTGAAGGGCGCACAAAAGAACAAAAAAAACAATTAGGTGAAGCTATCACTAAAGCTGCGGTTGATATCGTTAATGTACCTGCTGACGCAGTAAAGATTATCTTCGTAGATATGAAAAAAGATGATTATATGGAAGGCGGCATTTTGCGGTCTGAACGCTAAGCTACGACTGACCGCCTAGTCCAGATGGACTAGGCGGGTCGTAGTTTTGTTTTATTATACGGAAAGGAATTAAATATGAGAGACGATAAATTCGGTATGCGTGGACTAACTTTTGATGATGTTTTGTTAGTACCAGCGGCTTCTGATGTGCTACCACATCAAGTAGAGTTAAAAACTCAATTAACTCGTGACATTACATTGAATATCCCTATGATTAGTTCTGGGATGGATACAGTTACTGAATCCCGTATGGCTATTGCTATGGCTCGTGAAGGTGGCCTTGGTGTTATCCATAAAAATATGTCTATTGAAGAACAAGCCCATGAAGTTGACAAAGTAAAGCGCTCTGAACATGGTGTTATCGTCGATCCTATTTTCTTAAGCCCTCAAAATTTACTATCTGATGCAGCAGAAATTATGGAAAAATATAAAATTTCTGGTGTACCTATCACAGAACATGGTAAACTAGTAGGGATCATTACAAATCGCGATATGCGTTTTGAAACTGATTTAACTCGCCAAATCGGAGACTGCATGACAAAGGATTCCCTTGTTACTGCACCAGAAGGTACATCTCTTGAAGAAGCGAAAGCAATTTTAAGTGAACATCGCATTGAAAAATTACCTCTTGTAGATGATGATGGAAACTTAAAAGGATTAATTACTATAAAAGATATTGAAAAAGCGACAAAATATCCAAATTCAGCTAAAGATGGTAGTGGCCGCCTATTAGTTGGTGCTGCTGTTGGTGTGTCTAAAGATTTATATGATCGTCTTGATGCACTTGTATCTGCAAAGGCTGATGTAATCATTGTAGATACAGCACATGGGCATTCTGCAGGCGTACTACGTACATTGAAAGAAATTAAACAAGCTTATCCTCATATTCCTGTTATTGCAGGCAATGTTGCTACTGCAGCTGGTACAGAGGCTCTTATTGAAGCTGGTGCTGATGCTGTTAAGGTTGGTATTGGACCTGGTTCTATTTGTACAACTCGCGTTATTGCAGGTATTGGGGTACCTCAAATTACTGCTGTTTACGAGTCTGCTCAAGTAGGTCGTCGCTATGGCATTCCTATCATCGCTGATGGGGGTATTAAATATTCTGGCGATATTGCTAAGGCTATTGCTGCTGGTGCTAATGTAGTCATGATGGGGAATATTTTAGCTGGTACTGATGAAAGTCCAGGAGAAACAGTGATTTACCAAGGTCGTTCCTATAAAGTATACCGTGGCATGGGTAGTCTAGGTGCTATGAAACTTGGTAGTAAAGATCGTTATTTCCAAACTGAAGCTAAGAAATTAGTTCCTGAAGGTATTGAAGGTCGCGTGCCTTATAAAGGTATGTTGGCTGATACAATTTTCCAAATGGTTGGTGGTTTGCGTGCAAGTATGGGGTATTGCGGATGTCATAACATCCAAGAAATGATTGAAAATACTCAATTCATTCAAATTACAGCGGCTGGTTTAAAAGAAAGTCATCCGCATGATGTAAGCATTACCGTTGAAGCACCAAATTATAGTGGTTGATAATGGAGTATTACATTGAATAAACGTATTTCTGTTTTATCTGTGCCTATCGATTGTGTAACAATGGATGAGGCTGTCCAACGTATTTTACAATTAACTGAAGAGCCGGGACTACATTTAGTAGCCACGGCTAATGCAGAAATGGTTATGTTGGCAAATGAAAACCCTACATTGCACACCATATTGAATAATGCTAGTCTCGTCGTTCCTGACGGGGCTGGCATTTTGTGGGCTGCAGAGCGTCAAGGTGAACATGTTCCTGAACGCGTAACTGGTGTAGACGTAACTAAACGATTATTTAAAGTTGCGGCTGAACGGCAAATTCCTGTATACTGCTTAGGGGCAGCACCTGGTGTTGCTCAACGAGCAATTGATAATTTATCTGCCCAAGTTGGACCGTTACATATAGCAGGGATTCATGATGGATTCTTCGATAGCACAGAGGAACAAGAAATCGTTAAAGCTATTAGTGAGTCTAAGGCAAAATTAGTCTTTGTTGCCTTAGGCGTACCAAAGCAAGAACAATGGATTTCAGAAAAATTGAGTCACCTGGATGGCGTTGTTGCTATCGGCATAGGTGGTTCCTTTGATGTGTTGGCAGGTAATATTCCTCGGGCTCCAGAATGGATGCAACGCAATCGTCTCGAATGGTTGTATCGATTATATTTAGAACCTCAACGGATTGGCCGCATGTTGGCTATTCCAAAGTTTATGTGGACCGTTATTAGAAATAAATAGAGGAGTGTTGAATCGTGCCTACAGGACCAATAATTAAGGAAGGGTTTCCACTGATAGGGGCTATGCTCATTATCGCGGTGGTATTAGGATTTTTAGGACATTATGTAATTGCGATTATTTCATTTATTCTGGCATTATTTTTCGTCAATTTCTTTAGAAATCCTAAACGTGTAATCCCTCAAGATCCAGATTTAATTTTATCTCCAGCGGATGGTAAAATTATGGATATTTCTGATGTATACGAAGATATTTACTTACATAAAGAGTGTAAAAAAGTAACTATTTTCTTATCTGTTTTTGACGTACATGCTAATCGTGCGCCTATTGATGGTAAAATTACATACCGTCACTACACAATGGGCAGTTTCTTGCCTGCTTTTAAAGATAGTGTAGGTTTTGAAAATGAACGTCATACTATTTGTATTGAAAATGATCGTACTTCCGTATTGGTAACACAAATTGCAGGCCTTTTAGCGCGTCGTATCGTATCTTGGACAGACCTTGATAGCGTGCTTGAACGCGGCCAATTGTACGGGATGATTAAATTCGGTTCTTGTACTGAAATCTACATGGATAAGGATGTAGAGTTGTTCGTGGAAAAAGGTCAACATATTACAGGTGGAGATACTGTTATCGGGAGGTTGCGTCATGAATAAATCTATTATTCCAAATTTGTTTACCAGTGCTAATTTAGCTTTTGGTGTTCTAGGTATCACATTCTCTGCCACAGGGAATACCTTCTATGCTGCTATCTGCGTACTATTGTCCTTAGTTGCTGATGGTTTAGATGGTCGTGTAGCAAGAGCTTTAGGTGTGGCAGGACCTATGGGTCGTGAATTAGACTCTTTATCAGATGTTGTAGGCTTTGGTGTAGCACCAGCTTATATGTTATATATGAAAGAGCTTTATGGTTTGGGATGGATTGCCTATGTACCATTATTAGTATTTGCTGTATTGGGCGCATTCCGTCTTGCTCGCTTTAACATTAAAACCGAAGAAGTTCATGGTTACTTTGAAGGATTGCCAATTCCGGCTGCAGGTTGCTTGGCGGCTACCTACGTATTGAGTGGTGTAGAGGTTCCTCAATTTGTATTAGTAGTTTGCATGATTGGTGTAGGCTTCTTAATGGTTAGTGAAGTAAAATACCCAGACTTCAAAGGTAAAACTGCAATCTATATTAATAAACTTTCCATTGTACTAACTGCTATTTTTGTCATAGCTTGTCTCGTATATGATTGGCATACATGGGCAGTAATGATCTTTGCTGGTTATGTAGTATTTGGCCTTGTTAATGGGGCGTTAAATATAGTGCGTAAATAAGTGTGTGGAGGATAATAGTATGAATTACCTACTGGATCTGATATTGATCCCTATGCAGGTAATAATCGTAATTTATACGGTTTATTATTTTGTGCTCGCCGTAATTGGTATGTGGCGGTCTCGAGTACATAAAAACTATACCCCTAAAAATTCCTTTGCTATCGTTGTATGTGCTCATAATGAGGAAGCTGTAGTTGGTGAGTTAGTAAAAAACTTACGTAGTTTGGACTACCCTGATGAGTTGTACGATATCTTTGTTGTTGCCGATAACTGTACAGATAAGACTGCTGAGGTAGCAAGTGCTGCAGGTGCCAATGTACATGAACGATTCAATAAAGAAGAAGTAGGCAAAGGCTATGCCATGGGATGGATGTTTGATCGTGTGGAAAAAATGGATCGGAAATATGATGCCTTTCTTATCTTTGATGCCGATAATTTAGTACATCCACAATTTATGTTAGAAATGAATGATCATCTTGAAAAAGGTGAGTCTGTAATTCAAGGTTATTTGAACTCTAAAAACCCAACAGATTCTTGGGTTGCGGGTACATTTTCCATCATGTTTTGGATGGTTAATCATATGTGGCATTTGGCAAAATACCGCATTGGCCTGTCCACTGCACTAGGTGGTACTGGTATGTGTATACGTACATCTATCATCCGTGAATATGGCTGGGATTGTAATAGCTTAACTGAGGATATGGAATTCTCTATGAAGCTATTAACACATGGTCTTAAAACTACTTGGGCTCACGATGCCATTGTGTATGATGAAAAAGTTACGACTATGATGGCTTCTTGTAAACAACGTTTACGTTGGGCACAAGGTCAATTTGACTGTGCGGATCGATATATTCCTAAATTATTTGCCGCAGGCATTAAACAAGGAAATATCGTTATCCTAGATGGCATTTTACAAGTTAGTCAGCCTTATTTCTTGTTGTTGACAACTATATATTTAGTATTTTCATATATCAATGCATATGTGCCAATTTATACAAATATTTTGTATCAAATTATGCCGATGTCTGTATGGCAAATTATCGGTATTGGTCAATATTTGTTCCCACTTATTGTGTTGTTAAAAATTAAGGTTCCACCTAAAATTTGGTTCTACTATTTGTTATATCCAATTTTTGTATACTCTTGGGTTCCTGTAAATATTTTAGGTTGGTTCCGCCGTCATAATAAGGAATGGTCTCATACAGTTCATACGCGAGCTGTTGGTTTGAATGATGTGAAATTAACACGTATGGGCAATATGAATAAGAATAAAAAATAGAATCTGTAGGAGTGACTATGCATATTTTAATGTGTAATGATGATGGTATTTTAGCAGATGGTTTACGCCGTCTTGCATCGTACTTAAGTCAATATTATCGAATTACCGTTGTAGCACCTGCAAATGAGCAAAGTGCTAAATCCCATGCATTGACGACTGAGATTCCTTTAAAATTAGACGCGTACAATGGCGAGGATGAAAATCCTCGCCTTTATGCTCTAACGGGAACTCCTTCTGATTGCATGAAGTTTGGTCTTAGTTATTTATTGAGTGATGATATGCCTGATCTTGTGATTTCAGGTATTAATCATGGCTTTAATCTGGGCTCAGATGTGCTATATTCTGGTACTGTATCTGCTGCTATGGAAAGTTGTTTTTATGGCATTCCAGGCTTGGCATTATCTGTAGAGCGCTATTCTACTGAGCGCGGTGATGAAATGCATCCCTTTATCCATGAATTGATTGAAAAGATTTATGTAAAAGGTCAATTTGATGGCCTATTAAATGTAAACTTCCCATTACGCGGTGTTTGCGATTGGGACCATTTTAAAATGGTTAGTCAAGGTTTGCAGACTTATAGCAATATTATCGATGCTCGCATTAATTCAAGAGGGCAGGATTACTATTGGCTGGCAGGCGAGCTAGATTATGGTGCTGAAAGTGTTCCCACTGATGTGGAATATGCTCGTAAAGGCTATATAACAGGTGTAGCTCTTACGTGGAAGCAACAATGTGACATCGGTATGGAAACGGTTAAAAATATTTTAGATAAAATATAAAAAATGTGTTGACATTGTTTTGGGATATCTGTATAATAACAAATGTTCCGAGACGCCGGAGTGGCGGAATGGCAGACGCACTTGACTCAAAATCAAGCGGGTAACACCGTGTGGGTTCAAGTCCCACCTCCGGCACCAACTTTAGGCGGTAAGACTTTTGTCTTACCGCCTATTTTTTATATATTTATATTTGTGAATTAATATACAATTATATACATTTTTGTTCGCTTGAGGTGATAATATGGATCAAGGTATGATTGATTATATTGCTAATGTCTTTGATATACCAAAGCTTGCACAACCTGTAAGTGCTGTCCAAATGCCTTTACCGTTAACACGATTGGCGGAGATACCATTAGATAGTTCTGTTAATCAGTGCCAAGGCTTTTGTTATAACTCAAAAAAAGATGTATTTGTCCTTGCATGTATAAATGCTGATAATACAAAGCAAATTATTTATGAAATTAATCCTACAACGTTGCAAGTGGCTGCTAAGTATGAGTATAGTCAAAAACGTTTATTAGGTCATATGAATACGTTAACCTATAATCCGAATAACAATCGTTACTATACTACTAATGCTGTTGTAGATGGATATATTGTTACACCTATTGAAGCTAATAGTATGATTGTTGAAGCGCCTATTAAATTGAAAGAAAAGGTATTTAATTTTGCCTTTGATAAAGACCGTAATGAATATGTGTCGATTGTGCCTTTAACAAATTCTCATCGTACTATTAATTACTATGATTTAAATTTTAATAAGGTAAAAACGTATAAGATTGATGCAGAGCATACTGACTTAAATAATAATGGTGCTTATGCTGCTAATGGTAACACTATTTTTACAACCTTAACGACCTTCGTTTTCGTTGATGATGAAGGTGTAGTAAAGAATATAAGCCCTTATACTTCAGGAATGGAAGTAGAGGATATGGATTACCGTAATGGTCAGATGTACGTGGCGGTTAACCGTAAAGGTAAGGTAGAAATTTACAGTCTAGCCACATTGCCATTCTCTGTAAATGCCTAGATTTTATCTATGTTTTTATCCACTTTAAGAGTGTATAATATAAATGTTAGGGTAATGTAGGAGTTATTATGAAATTAGGGAATGATATTATAGAAATTGACCGCATCCGTCAAGCTTTAGAGAAATCTCAATCATTTCGCGACCGTGTATATACGCCTCATGAAATTGATTATTGTGAAAGCCGAAATAAGGGGCGTTACGAGTCTTATGCCGGTATATATGCCGCTAAAGAGGCTTTCATTAAAGCATTAGGTACGGGAATGCGTCATGGATCGTGGCAAGATATAGAAATTGGTCATGATGAATTAGGGGCTCCCTTAATTCGATTACAAGATACTTTTAAAGATATTTATGAAACATTAGGCTATACGGATACACATGTGTCGATTAGTCATTGCAAAGCATATGCAATGAGTACAGTTATACTTGAAGGAGCATAAGATGCAAATATTAACAACGGAAGATGCTCGATATATAGATCAAGAAGTACCTAAGCAATTAGGTGTCTCTTTAGAAATTTTAATGGAAAATGCAGGACGTGGCATTGTGGATGCTTTGTGGGGACAATATGACTTGTTTTCCTTAGATAATGCACGTTCTATCAATAGTTTTGTACTATTTATCTGTGGTACAGGAAATAATGGGGCAGATGGTCTTGTAGCCGCTCGTCATCTATTAGAACAAGGCGTACCTGTACAAATTGTACTTGTTGGTGATACGAGCAAGTGTAGTGACCTCTTTGCAGTGCAACTTGAAAGATGTGAAGCCATGGGGGGTATCATTGATACGTATGACGAATTCAATGATTGGTCTAATGTGGCTATTGCTGTAGAAGGCATTATGGGCACAGGCTTAACAGGCCGATTGCGGGATTTAACCATCGATGTTTTGCATGATATTGATACTATGCGTAGTCAATATAATTTTGATTTGTGGGCTATTGATGTACCTGCAGGGCTAGATGCTTCTTCTGGTCAAATTTCAGAGGGAACATTGACTTATGATTATACGGTTACCTTTGGAGCTATTAAACAAGGTTTATTGTTATATCCTGGTAAGGCCATAGGGGGCACAGCTATTGTTGCACCGCTAGGAGCACCTTGGCAACACGTATTAGTTGATCGAGATAGTACTATAACGATTGATTCGGATTTAGCAGAAACGCTAATTAATTATCGGGTTCCTATGGCACATAAAGGTGTAAATGGGAATACATTAATCGTCGGTGGATCTAGTGATATGGTGGGAGCCCCTATGTTGGCCGCAGAAGCTGCTGTTCACAGTGGAGCCGGTAAGGTTACATTAGGCGTTCCAGATACAA
This sequence comes from Veillonella fallax, assembly GCF_020687175.1. Lineage (NCBI taxonomy): Bacteria > Bacillati > Bacillota > Negativicutes > Veillonellales > Veillonellaceae > Veillonella > Veillonella fallax. The sequence goes on from NZ_JAJEQD010000001.1 coordinate 99,942, forward strand.
TTAAACAAGTTGTGCAAGGTCGTATCATACCGGAAGTAATGGTAACATCTATCGATGAAAATGAATCCCTTTATGACGGACGTCAAGTAGTTGCTATTGGGCCAGGTTTGGGGCGCACTACAGATATTCCAGATGTAGTAAATCAAGTTATTGATTCCTGTGAAGGCGCTCTCGTCATTGATGCAGATGCGTTATATGCATTGGGGCATGTAGGGTCTGTAGATAAAGATGCTTTGCGCGATGGCCATATTGAGTCCGTATATAAGGTGCAAAAAAATCTGCCATACTGTGTAATGACACCTCATTTAGGTGAATTTAGTAGACTTATAGATTTACCAATAAAATGGATTGAACGTCATTATATTACACTGGCTCGAGCATTTGCTAAAGCACATCAAGTTGTATTATTGCTAAAAGGAATTCCTTCTGTTGTGGCACTACCTGATGGTACAGTATACGTTAATACTATTGGAAATGCTGGTATGGGAACTGGCGGAATGGGGGATGTATTAACAGGTATTATTGCAGGTTTTATTAGCCAAGGTTATTCCTTACAAGATGGTGCAATTTTAGGTGTCTATGTACATAGCCGAAGTGCAGATATACTAAGTGATACTAAAACTTGGGGGTATACACCTAGTGATGTAAGTACATCGATAGGTTGTGTCATTAGTGAATTATTGGGAGAATAAGAATGACAAATAAAATACAGCGATTTATAGCCTTTTTGTTAGTGCTATGTATTCCAATCTTTGCTATTGCGGGATGCACGAATAAAGATGTAGCTAATGCAGCATCTCAGAATAGCACTAGTGTAAATGAAGGCTATTCAATTGATACGAAGCAGACGAATCCTGAAGGTCATCTAGATGTATATATGCTAGATATTGGTCAAGGCGATGCCATATTACTTAAGGTCGGCGATGAATATAGTATGATCGATACAGGTGATATAGAGCATCGTGAGAACATTGTGGCACAGTTAAAATCTATGGGTGTTACAAAGCTAAAAAATGTAATTATCACACATCCTCATGCTGATCATATGGGTGGTTTCTATGCCATCGCAAAAGCTATGCCTATTGAACATGTGTATGATGATGGTATTTCTGTTGATAATAATATGTATAAAACCTATGAAAAATGGATTGATAAAAATAAAATCCAACGGTCTACATTGCGTAGTGGTGATATAGTGGATTTTGGTCATGGAGCGGTATTTGTTGTATATGCACCTTGGACTGAACCTTTAACAGATAAAAAAGGAGCGCCAGATCTTAATAATAACTCTATTGTAGGTAAATTAATTTTTGGTAAATTCTCTATGCTCTTTACTGGTGATGCAGAATTACAAGAAGAGAAAAAACTCATAAAAGAGCAGAACTCTAGACTGTTTGCCCGTGTTCTTAAGGTAGGTCACCACGGTTCTCGCACAAGTAGCTCTGAAGATTTTTTGAAATCTATTAAACCAGAAAGTGCATTAATTTCAAATGGCATGTATAATAGTTATGGTCATCCTCACGATGTAACATTACGTCGGTTGCAGGAGAACAATATTGCCATTTACCGTACAGATACGATGGGACGTATTCACATTAGTACGGATGGGAATGAATGGCAAATTACAACTGAACGTTAGCGTCGATTGCATAGCACAAAAAATAATTTTAAGCAACTAATTTTTGTGTGTACTGTATAAAGACTTTATATAGTAATATGTATAATCGGCATACTAATCTTCATGTTTGTATGAAATAATCTATCTATAATCTAACATTAGTTTATGGATAGATTGGAACGATGAGACTTTGATTCACAAAGATATCATCGACTCATCTCTATGGTTTGGACACTACGTATGTCAGTTAGATTGGAGTGAATGTATTGCGTAAACTATTTTTTATGTGCCTTGCTGTCTTGATGGCGATACCACTATTCTTGACTCAAGCAAAGGCAGCTAATCTTGAAGATGCTCGATGGGTGACACGAACTGATGCACCGGTACCATATGTTCGTATGGTTATGGATTTGTCAGCACCGGTAAAAGCGTCTGCATCGATTAGCAAAGATGGGAAAACGACGACTGTTACCTTAAAGAACACAAAGCTAAAAACTGCTAAAGCGAATATCAATATGGACTCTAGCATAGCTAGTTCTGCTAGACTCACAGAAGATGGCAGAGATGTGAAGGTAACAATCAAGACACCTTCATCTATCGATACGAGTGATGTAAAGGTATTTTCCCTAAAGAAAGATACGGTTAATCAGAAACCGTATCGCATCGTTGTAGATGTACAGAAAAAAGGTGTGGCACCTAAACCTGCTTATTATGGCAAACGTCCATCTCCTTCTGCACATCCTGCGAAAAATATGCCAACAGGATCCGGTAATTATTCTATTAGCGGTGGTCTATCTGGTAAAACAATTACGATTGACCCAGGTCATGGTGGTAGTGACTCTGGTGCCGTTGGGCCGCATGGTGTACAAGAGAAAAATATTACACTACCGATTTCTATGTACTTGAAAAAAGCTCTAGAAAATCGTGGCGCTAAAGTGCTTATGACTCGTACTACAGACGTAGACGTATACGGTCCTAATGCAAGTGGTGTTGATGAATTGGGTGCTCGTGTTAACGTAGCAAACCGTAGCAATTCTGATGCGCTCATCAGTGTGCATATTAACGCATTCAACAACCCAAGTGTTGGTGGTATTGCAACATACTACTATAGTAAAACAGGCAATGATGCTCGATTAGCACAAAAGGTACAATCTCAAATTGCTAGTGTTCCAGGTTTCAATGGTGACCGTGGCATTCAAGAAGGTAACTTATATGTGTTGAGACATTCTAACATGCCTGCAGTTCTTGTAGAGCTTGGTTTTATTTCCAACCCTAATGAAGAACGTGTATTGCAATCTCCTCAAACACAAGAAGACTTTGCAAATCGCATTGCCAATGGTATTGCTAGTTACTTTGGAGGTTAATCGATGAAATTACGTAAACAAGTTCTGTCGATCCTCTGCGTAGGTTTGCTTGCATTTGCAGCGGGTTGTACACCTAATCAAGCACCTACAACAGGTAAAAGTGAACCTGTGCAAGAGACGAAAGTCAATAAGGATGCAGAAACAACAAAAACATCTCAAGAAATGGTTAAGATGGCCTTCTTTGTTCCAACAGAGGATGGCTCAGGGGTAAAACAATCAACCGTTGAGATGGAGGCGGACAAAGTAACGCCTAAAGCTGCTCTTCTAGCGATGTTAAAAGCTGATAGAGCACAAAAATATCCAGTATTCTCCAAGGATATTAAAATTACATCCGTTACTGTAAAGGACGGCATTGCTTCTGTAGAAGTGAATGACGCTTTCGTAAAAGGTAATGGTGGGGACTTAACTGTTAAATTACAAATGGCTGCCATTGTAAATACATTGACATCCTTTGATAATATTAATGGTGTTCTCTTCGTTAGCAATGGTAAAAAGGTACCTACTGTAGGTTCCTTTGATACGAAAGATCCTGTTAAACGGATGACAAACCTAATTAAAAAATAATTAAGTTAGGCTCATTGATAGCAGATAGTTGATATATCAACTATCTGCTATTTTTGTTGTCTTTTATATATGTTACAATACAATATGTATACTAATCGGAAGCCAGGTGATGAGATGCAATTAAAAGATGTAGGGGAATTTAATTTCATTCGCCACATTCAAGATAATACGATACATGATCCAAGTACTGTGATTACAGGAATTGGTGATGATTGTGCTGTATATAGTGCTAAGGAAGAAACAGATCAATTAATTAGCACTGATACGATGGTGGAAGGGGTTCACTTTAGCTTTCACTATATGAAGCCCTATGATGTAGGCTATCGTCTCATGACGGCCAATTTGAGTGATATTGCTGCTATGGGTGGCACTCCTCGTCAAATTGTGCTATCTGTGGCGGCACCTGAATATGTTGATACGGCTATTCTTGATGAAGTTTATAGAGGTATAAAAGATCAATGCGCAAAATATCATCTTAATATACTTGGTGGGGATACGGTGCGTACGGAAGGGCCCATGGTGTGGACCGTAACAATTATCGGTGATGTTCCCAAAGGAACTGCTATTATGCGTAGTGGTGCGCAAGTAGGTGATATTGTGGGCATTACAAATTACGTAGGTTATGCTGCTACAGGTTTGGGAGCATTATCATATAATTTAGATGGTTATCATATGACCAAGGTTGGTCATCAACGTCCAGATCCACAAATAGAATTGGGCCAACAATTGAGACAATTAGGTATTCATAGTATGAATGATATAAGTGATGGTCTCGGTAGTGAATTAAATGAAATTGCATCGGCTAGCAATGTATCTATTGTCATAGAGGAAAAAGTTATTCCACTACATGAGGAGACTTATGAATTAGCTAAGTATTTGCAGACTAATCCAGTAGATTATGCATTGTATGGTGGCGAGGACTTTCAACTAGTATTCACGGCTCCTAAATCATTGCTTCCTAAATTAGAGAATTTAGCAGGCATTACAATAATTGGTGAAGTTGTATCTGGATCAGCTCAGGTGCAGATGGTAACACCGGATAAAACGATTAAGACCATAGAAGCGAAAGGATATAATCATTTTCATGAATCATAAGGCACAGGTTCAATTAGAGACTTATACAGTTGAAGATACACAACAATTTGGACAATTATTAGGCAAATGGGTCAAACAAAGTGGTGACCCTTTATGTATTGCCTTAATTGGTGATTTGGGGACCGGAAAAACACATCTATCCCAAGGCATTGCGAAAGGGTTTGGCGTTACAGAGGAGATTACTAGCCCTACGTTTGCCATCATGAATACTTACGATGTTGATAGAACACATTTATATCATTTTGATGTATATCGGTTAGATGATATAAGTGAACTAGAAAATATTGGCTTTTACGAATATACAGAGGACTGTGTATCCATTGTGGAGTGGGCTGATAAATTTTCTGATGAATTACCAGATGAAACATTATGGATATATCTGACTCGTATTGATGATACAAGCCGATCTATTACATTAAGTAGTGATTATCTTACAAAAGATGATTTAGTAGATATAGGAGGCCCATATGTGGTTGGGAATTGAGACAAGTTCGCTCGTATCGAGTGTGGCCTTAATGGATGAAACAAACTTGATTGGTGAACTAACTATTCAAGCGGGATTAACTCATTCTGAGCAGCTAATACCTCACATTGACATGTTGTTGCGAGCCTCACAAGTAAAAAAGAATGAACTAAAAGGTATTATAGTTAGCATTGGTCCTGGTTCATTTACGGGATTGCGTATAGGTATGGGGACTGCAAAAGCTATGGCTTATGCCTTACAAATTCCATTGTATGGTGTGATGACCATGGATAGTTTGGCTCATAATGTTTCATATACAAATAGAACTATCTGTACTGTTATCGATGCTCAGAAAAAGCATGTATATGCTGGTCTATATCAATATGAAAACAATGAGCTAGTATGTAAAGCGGAACCGTTTGTTATTGCGGCTAGTGATTTATTAGAAAAGTTCCGAGAAACAAAGGAAGAGGTTTTATTCTTGGGTGATGGTATCAAGCGCATTGAAAAGCTATTAGATGAAAACGATACTAATTTGACTATTCTAGATATTTCACAACGCATTCCCAAAGCTAGCTCTTTACTTTTAGCGGGACACGACTTAGTTATCCGTGAAGAGATATGTGATCCAATGGATATGGTTCCTTATTATATCCGTCGCTCTGAAGCAGAGGTTTTATGGGAGGAACGACATAAGGATAATCCAGACATGTTAAACCAAAATCCTACAGTTGTTGTCACCGAAGCGGCAGGAGTAGAATAATGGAGATTCGGTTAGCTACGGTAGATGATGCTCAAGCCATTTATGATATAGAACAACAGTCCTTTTCTGTTCCATGGAGCTTGGAATCTGTACTTGCTGAACTTGAAGGGGCCGATAATAAGTTATATATGGTTATTTGTGAAGAAAATCATATTGTGGGCTATGCTGGTGCTTGGCTCGTATACGATGAAGGACAAATCACGAATATTGCCATTCTACCTTCCGCCCGTGGTAAGGGATATGGCTCAAAACTTACTAAAGAATTAATAGATGAATGTTTGAATAGAGGGATGCATGAAATCTTCTTGGAGGTACGCATATCTAATTTACCTGCCTTGGCAATGTATAGAAATCTAGGATTTACTGTTAAAGGAATTCGCAAAGATTATTATTCAGAGCCAAAAGAGGATGCTTATATTATGTCTCTCGTTTCAGAGGAAATAGAATGAGTATATACACATTAGCCTTGGAAAGTAGTTGCGATGAAACATCTGCATCTGTCCTAAAGGATGGGCGTACTGTTTTATCTAATGTAATTTCTAGCCAAGTGCCTATTCATAGAAAATTTGGTGGTGTTGTACCTGAAATTGCATCACGCCATCATATAGAACAAGTCATACCTGTCATAGATCAAGCTCTGCGCGATGCAAATGTGACGTTACAAGATATCGACCATATTGGTGTTACCTACGGTCCAGGCCTTGTAGGCGCATTATTGGTTGGTGTAGCTGCTGCGAAGGGATTATCCTTTGCTACAGGTATTCCTTTGGTTCCAGTTCACCATATGGAAGGTCATATTTTTGCTAATTTCTTAGCTAATCCGGAATTGGAGCCTCCATTTTTGAGTCTTGTTGTGTCTGGTGGTCATACCATGTTAGTGCATGTAAAAGGCTATGAAGAGTTTGATATCCTTGGACAGACTCGGGATGATGCAGCGGGGGAAGCATTTGATAAAATTGCTCGTGTTATGGGGTTCCCATACCCAGGTGGCCCTCATATCGATGCCCTCGCAATTCAAGGCAATCCAGATGCTATTGAATTTCCAAAGGCTTTGAGTGAGCCTGGTAATTTCGAATTCAGTTTTAGTGGCTTGAAATCTGCGGTGTTAAACTATTTAAATAGTAAGCAGCAAAAGAATGAACCTATAAATCAAGCAGACGTTGCAGCGTCCTTCCAAAAGGCGATTGTGGATGTATTAGTTGAGAAAACACGAGATGCAGCGCATACATTGGGTGAAACTCGTATTACCATAGCTGGTGGCGTTTCTGCTAATAAAGGTTTACAAACAGCATTGCAAAAGATGTGCGAAAAAGAAGGTTTTACATATTACAAGCCCCATAAAATTTTGTCCACTGATAATGCGGCGATGATTGGTTGTCGCGCTTATTATATGGCCCAAGCTGGTAAATTCGCAGATTTAACATTGAATGCAAAACCAAGTGTTGAAATTGGTCATGTATCTTGGAAAGAGGATTAATCGTGGATATCGGTCAAGATATTTTAAATACAACACCATTAGGTCCTTTACAAACCTCATTACTAGAGCATATTAGTAAACTTATATCCTTTGGCGAGTCATTGACCCGTCAAAGGATACAGATTTTTACACCCCTTCTAGAGTCCTCACAAGGTATTATGCATCATCGTGCTGATATGCTGTGTATTGAACGAAGTGAGCAAGGTGTTATTACTCGACAGGTAAAAGGGAATAATACATGGCATTCTATGATGGAAAATGGACAGCCTCTTATAGGGGTAGAACATGATCAACGACAACATGTTTTTCCTGTTGTAGACAATGGTGGGCGTATTATTGGGGGAATTGCTTTTACCGTGTCTCCGTCTATTAAGATAGAGCAATATGAGCAAGAGTATACCTTGTCAGATACGATGCAACGGCTTATGCTGACTGCTACGGATGAGCAAATACAATCGTACGAACCTATATCATATTTTGACGGTTTAATCATCTTTGATGATTCTCATAAAATTCTCTATGGTAATGAATCTGCAGTACAACTAGTAGATTTGCTAGGATTTGACCGACGACTTGTGGGCTCATCAATTTATAGCAGTACCTTAAAAGTTTCAGCCATCCAACAAGTGTTAGATGATAGAACAATATATACTAGTGAAGAGATCTATCAAGATATGGTCATTCGTCAACATATGATTCCTATTGCTATGGGGCGTAATGAAACCCGTTGTTTCCTCGTGCTTCACGATTGTACCCGTGAAAGTAAACAGCAACAAGAGTTATTGGTAAAGAACTCGATTATTAAAGAGGTTCATCACCGCGTAAAAAATAATTTACAAACCGTAGCTGGATTGTTGCGTATGGAGGCTAGACGTTCTAGCTTGCCGGAGGTTAAACAAGCCTTGCAAGAGGGAATAAATCGTATTGAAAGTATGGCATTAGTTCACGATATTGTATCCCATTATGACGAGGATTATATAGGTATCCGATCAATTTATGACGAGCTATGTCGCTTATTGCGTATGAGTATGGTTCGACAAGACCAAGATGTTACGTTTACCTATAGTGGAGAGGATATGTTGATTTCCTCTCATATGGCAAGTTATGTATCCCTCATAATTAATGAGCTAATTACCAATAGCCTTGAACATGGCTTAGATGGTAAAAATGGAGAGATTCGTTTAGCTGTTACAGATTCAGAGGAATATATTGTATTAGCTTTTTCTGATACGGGTAAAGGGTTGCCTCCAGAGTTTTCTATTAATTCTAACAAGCGTTTAGGATTAACTATCATTAATAATTTAGTTACCCATGAGTTAAAAGGGCGTCTATCTGTTAAAAATACTGATGCCGGTGTTCTAGTGACAATACATATGAAGAAGGAGAAGTAAATGCGCGTTTTAATAGTGGATGATGAATCCCTTATACGTATGGATCTACGCGATATTATTGAATCCTCTGGTCATGAAGTTGTGGCAGAAGGGACTAATGGTGTTGAAGCCATCAAGCTTTGCAAAGAATATAAACCTGATATTGTTCTAATGGATGTAAAAATGCCAGAATTAGATGGCATCGAAGCAGCACGACAAATTGGCTTTCACCATGAAGCACCTGTAGTTCTATTAACAAGTTATAGTCAACAGGATTTAATAAATAAGGCTAGAGAATCTGGCGTATATGGATATTTAATTAAGCCTGTTCGTGAAGAACAATTGGTTCCAACCTTAGAAATGGCATTAGGGCGTTATCATAGTGATGCTGAGCTACGCGAAAAAATGGCTGAATTAGAACAATCATTAGAGGATCGTAAAATCATTCAAAAAGGAACCGGTATATTGATGGAGCTATACTCTATATCAGAAGAGGAAGCCTATAATCGTATTCGCGCCCTAAGTATGAAGAAACGAGATAGTATTGTTAATATCTGTAAAGCATTAATTAATCAAGTTTCTAAATAGATGAAAAGACTAGTATAAGGATAAAACTTATACTAGTTTTTTTGCGTCTAACATCAAATAAAAACTAAAAAGTCAAAAAATCAAAATTTCTGCTTGCATTTATTTTGACATCGGTTATAATAATACATGTAATTAGCACTCGGTAACTTAGAGTGCTAATAAATTGTAAATAATAACTAGTAAATAAGGAGTGACATCATATGTTAAAACCATTAGCTGACCGCGTTCTTATCCGTTTAGAAGCAAAAGAAGAAAAAACTAAAAGTGGTATTTTCCTTCCTGATACAGCAAAAGAAAAACCTCAAGAAGGTGTAGTAGTAGCTGTAGGTGCTGGTAAAGTTTATGACAATGGTCAACGTGTAGCTCCAGAAGTTAAAGTTGGCGATACTGTTATGTTCGCAAAATATGCTGGTAGCGAATTAGAAATCGATGGCGCTACTCATTTGATCATTAGCGAACGCGATATCTTAGCAGTATTATAATAGCTAATTTATAGCTGTATAGAGCTAAACATACTATTGATACATTTTATATTGCCTGCGGGCATATACATTCCCTTACATTAGATACTGTTATTATCTAGGAGGTAATACATATGGCAAAAGAAATCTTGTTTAATGAAGAAGCTCGTCACGCTTTAGGTCGTGGCGTTGATCAATTGGCAAATGCTGTAAAAGTTACATTAGGACCAAAAGGCCGTAATGTTGTATTGGATAAAAAATTCGGTTCTCCAACAATCACAAACGATGGTGTAACTATTGCTCGTGATATCGAACTTCCAGATCCATTTGAAAACATGGGTGCTCAATTAGTTAAAGAAGTTGCTACTAAAACTAACGATGTAGCAGGTGACGGTACTACTACTGCAACTGTATTGGCACAAGCTATGATTCAAGAAGGTATGCGCAACGTAGCAGCTGGCGCTAATCCAATGATCTTGAAAAAAGGTATTGAAACAGCAGTTAAAACTTTGGTTGAAGAAATTAAAAAACGTTCCATCAAAGTTTCTGGTAAAGCTGAAATCGCTCAAGTTGCTAGCGTATCCGCTGCTGACGAAGAAATCGGTGGTTTAATCGCTGAAGCTATGGAAAAAGTAGGTAACGACGGCGTTATCACTGTAGAAGAATCCAAAGGCTTGCAAACTGCATTAAATGTAGTAGAAGGTATGCAATTCGACCGTGGTTACATTTCCCCTTACATGGTAACTGATCCTGATCGTATGGAAGCTGTTATGGATAACCCATATATCTTGATTACTGACCGTAAAATCAGTGCTATCGCAGATATGTTGCCAACACTTGAAAAAGTTGTAAAAGTGGGCAAAGAACTTCTTATCATCGCTGAAGATGTAGAAGGTGAAGCATTGGCTACATTGGTAGTAAACCGCTTACGTGGTACATTCAAAGCTGTAGCAGTTAAAGCTCCTGGCTTCGGTGACCGTCGTAAAGCTATGCTTGAAGATATCGCTATCTTGACTGGTGGTACTGTAATCACTGAAGATATGGGCCGTAAACTTGATTCCGTAGAACTTACTGACCTTGGTACAGCTCGTCAAGTTCGCATTACTAAAGATGAAACTACAATCATCGATGGTGTAGGCGATAAAGACGTTATCGCTAAACGCGTTAGCCAAATCCGTGCACAAGTAGAAGAAACAACTTCTGAATTCGACCGTGAAAAATTACAAGAACGTCTTGCTAAATTGTCCGGTGGTGTTGCAGTTATCGAAGTAGGTGCTGCTACAGAAGTTGAAATGAAAGATAAAAAACTTCGTATCGAAGACGCATTGAACGCAACTCGCGCTGCTGTTGAAGAAGGTATCGTAGCTGGTGGTGGTACTACATTCATCGACATCATCCCTGCATTGAACACATTGGAAGCTACTGGTGATGTTCAAACTGGTATCAACCTTGTTAAACGTGCAGTAGAAGAACCTCTTCGTCAAATCGCTTACAATGCTGGTCTTGAAGGCTCCGTTGTAGTTGAAAAAGTTAAAAATACTGAAGCTGGCGTTGGCTTCAATGCTTTGACTGAAGAATACATCGACATGGTAAAAGCTGGTATCGTGGATCCTGCAAAAGTTACACGTTCTGCTCTTCAAAATGCTGCATCCATTGCATCTCTTGTATTGACTACTGAAACAATCGTAGCTGACAAAGTAGAAGAAAATGCTGCAGTTCCTGCAATGCCTCCAATGGGTGGCATGGGCGGTATGATGTAATCAACTGCTTAGCGCATAATCTATAAGATTTAGAATAATCCTAATGAATTATGAACTATATGTTCACTTTTTCATTAGGATTATTTTTGTATTTATCTAAATCAGCTATATGAGGATTATCAAATCGATAAAATTGATTTTGTATACAATATATGTTATAATTCTATAGAATTTAATATTGAGTCTAGTTTGACACGGTAGTTACTGACCTTTATAATATGGTTATCGAATTATTTCGATGTTGTTTAACCTGAAAGAAGGATTACTATGTTGAGCTTTATTTTTAAAAGTAAACCTAATTATGTTAATTTTGGCCTCTTAGTTTATCGTTTGGCACTTGGTATTTCCATGTTTTATCATGGATATTTAAAGTATTTGAGCGGTGCTGAAGGCCTTTATAAAGTTGGAGCTATGTTGGCACCATTAGGTGTACCTGGTGGTTATGAAATATTAGGTACTATGGCAGCATATGCTGAAATGATAGGCGGCGTACTTATAGCAATTGGTCTATTTACACGGATTGGATCACTGCTACTTATTGGTACATTAGCAGTGGCCACAGTATTAAATCTTAGTGGCAGCTTCTTTAGTTGGGACTATCCATCTCAAATGGGCTTTGGTGCACTTATGTTATTCTTCGCAGGTGCAGGTCGCTATAGCCTAGATAAAGCTTTATTTAAATAATAATTAGGATAATAGACTCGTCGATTGATGAGTCTTTTATTTGTGTAGCGAGGTTATTATGAATACAAAAACAGTTCCGTTTACAGCTGAACAATTAGAAAATATTATTGCCCAATATCCAACACCATTTCATATTTACGATGAAGAAGGTATCATTGAAAATATGAAATCTTTCATCGATGCATTTTCTTGGAATAAAGGGTTTAAACAATATTTTGCTGTAAAAGCGACTCCAAATCCATATATTATGCGTGTGTTACAAAAACTTGGGGTAGGTGCAGACTGCTCTTCCTTGGCAGAGTTGATGCTATGCGAAAAAGTGGGCATTACAGGTCATGACATTATGTTCACATCTAATGACACACCATATGTGGAATATAAAAAAGCACTAGAAATGGGTGCTATTATCAACCTAGATGATATTACTCATATTGAATATTTAGAAAAAAATCATGGTTCTTTGCCTGATACGTTCTGCGTTCGTTATAACCCAGGCTCCTTAAAAGAAGGGGGCAATACAATTATTGGTCTTCCTGAAGAAGCTAAATACGGTATGACTCGTGAACAAATTTTTGAAGCCTACAAACAACTACAAGCAAAAGGTGTAAAACACTTTGGTATCCATACAATGGTTGTTTCTAATGAACTTGATATCGATGGCTTAGTTGGCACGGCTGAACTTTGCTTTAATCTTGCAGTAGATATTAAAAATGAGCTTGGCATCAATGTTGAGTTTATCGATCTTGGTGGTGGCGTAGGTGTTGCTTATAAACCAGAACAGACACCTGTAGATTTCAAAGCGCTTAGCAAGGGTGTAGAAGAGGCTTACAATAGAATTCTCGTAGCTAATGGTCTTGGTGATGTAGCATTAGCTTATGAATGTGGTCGTATGGTTACAGGTCCATTTGGTTACCTAGTTTCTACAGCAATTCACAAAAAAGATATTTATCGTCATTACATTGGTCTTGATTCTTGCATGGCAAATCTTATGCGTCCAGCATTATATGGTTCTTATCACCATATTACTGTAATGGGTAAAGAAAATGCGCCTAAGGACCATGTATATGATGTAACAGGTTCCTTATGTGAAAATAACGATAAGTTTGCTATCCAACGTGAATTGCCAAAAATTGATATTGGTGATCGTATCATCATTCATGATGCTGGTGCACATGGTCATTCTATGGGCTTTAACTATAATGGTAAATTGCGTTCTGCTGAGTTGTTATTACATAAAGATGGCTCTGTTACACAAATTCGTCGTGCTGAAACATATGATGATTTGTTTGGCACTCTCGATTTCTCCAACCTTTAATTTAATATTGAGAATCGAATAGGATGAGAATGAATATTATTAAAAGCCTATCAATATATGTAATATATGATATTCTTTTAATTCCTGTATATTTTAGTAGGAATATCTTGCTATCATTTAGATAAGAATGTATAATAATTGTAGATTGTTATGCACATACTTGCTAAGTTGGCGAGAATTACGGCGGTATTCACGTTAGTGCGTACCGCCTTTTTATATGTGTCAGTATATACGTTTTACATATAACGATTGTATGCCTCGATATAGAGGATACATAATAAAAAGGAGTGAACATTTTGGCTGAATTACTTCAGATAAAAGATTTAAAGGTATCCGTTGAAGATAAACAAATCTTGAAAGGTATCAACTTAACAATTAATAAAGGTGAAATTCACGTTGTAATGGGCACAAATGGTGCAGGTAAGTCTACACTTGCTAATGCTATCATGGGTAACTCTACATATACTGTAGACAGCGGCTCCATTATTTTTGATGGTAAAGATATTACAGAAGATGCAGTAAACGATCGTGCAAAAGCTGGTATTTTCATGTCCTTCCAAAACCCTATTTCTATTCCTGGCATTACAGTAGAAAACTTCATCCGTACTGCGAAATCTACAATTACTGGTGAAAATGTACGTGCTTTATCTTTCAAAAAAGAATTGAAAGAAAAAATGGATGAATTATCCTTCGATGTGTCTTATGCACAACGTTATGTAAATGAAGGGTTCTCCGGTGGTGAACGCAAGAAAAATGAAATTCTTCAAATGTCCATTTTAAATCCTAAATTGGCTATTCTTGATGAAACAGACTCCGGCCTTGACGTAGATGCGGTTCGTATCGTATCTGAAGGTGTACAACGTTTCCACAACGAAGAAAATGCTGTATTGATCATCACTCACCATAACCAAATCTTGCAAAAATTAAAACCTGATTTCGTTCATGTATTGATCAATGGTAAGATCGTTAAAACTGGTGATGCTTCTCTTGTACGTGAAATCGAAGAAAAAGGTTACGACGCATACAAAGCATTAGCATAGGAGGCACAATGGAAGAAAGAAAGAAAACCCAAGTCGCGGATATGGACCGTGGTGTCTACGATATTAAGAATGACTTTGAATATTCTTATATTTCTGATGCTGGTTTAACAGAAGATATTATCCGTGAAATTTGGTCTAATAAAAATGAACCTGAATGGATGCTTGACTTCCGTTTGAAATCTTTAGAAATCTACAATCGCATGGGGATTCCAAATTGGATTCCTGATATTTCTGGCTTAGATATGGCAAATATCCATACTTATGTTAAGCCAAAAGTAGATATGAAAGAAAACTGGGACGAAGTTCCAGAAGAAATTAAAAGTACTTTTGACCGCTTAGGTATTCCAGAAGCGGAAAAAACATCTCTTGCAGGTGTTGGTGCTCAATATGACTCTGAAGTTGTTTATCACAGTATTCAAGAAGATCTTGTTAAACAAGGTGTTATCTATACTGATATCGAAACTGCACTTCATGAGCATGAAGAAATCGTAAAAAAATACTGGATGACATTGATTCCACCTACAGACCATAAATGGGCGGCTCTTCATGGTGCAGTTTGGTCTGGTGGTTCCTTCGTATACGTTCCAGCAGGCGTACAAGTAGAAATTCCATTACAATCTTATTTCCGCTTGAATGCACCAGGTGCTGGTCAGTTCGAACATACTATGATCATCGTAGAAGAAGGTGCTAAATTGCACTTCATCGAAGGTTGTTCTGCTCCTAAATACGATGTATCTAACCTTCATGCAGGCGCTGTTGAATTGTTCGTTAAAGACAATGCTACATTGCGTTACTCTACAATTGAAAACTGGTCCAAGAACATGTACAACCTTAACACAAAACGTTGTGTAGTAGGTAAAAATGGTACAATCGAATGGGTATCTGGCTCCTTTGGTTCCAAAGTTTCTTGCTTGTATCCAATGAGTATTCTTAACGGTGAAGGTGCACATGCTGAATTTACAGGTGTAACATTCGCTGGTGAAGGTCAATTCCTTGATACAGGTTGTAAGGTAGTTCATAATGCTCCTTACACAACTAGTAATGTAAACTCTAAATCTATTTCCAAATCCGGTGGTGCTGCTATTTACCGTGGCCTTTTGAAAATTGGCCCTAAAGCAGAACATTCCAAAGCGACTGTATCTTGTGAATCCTTGATGCTTGATGCAGAGTCTCAATCTGATACAATTCCAGCGATTATCGTAGAAAACGATAATGTGGATTTAGGTCATGAAGCTAAAATCGGTCGTATTTCCGACGAAGCGATTTTCTATCTCATGACACGTGGTATTAGCGAAGAAGAAGCTCGTGCAATGCTCGTTCGTGGTTTCGTTGAGCCAATCTCCAAAGAATTACCACTTGAGTATGCTGTAGAAATGAACAATCTAATCAATCTTGAATTAGAAGGTTCTATCGGTTAAGGAGGAATTATGAGCGAATTACTATTTAATGAACTCCCTAGACCGACATTCAGATGGTTGCGTGTTAACCATACTGTAAGCTCTCTAGCTGGAGAAGATACATCTGTACAATCCATCGCTGTAGAAGCGAATCAAAATATACTTTCACCATTGCCTACAGGAACAGCACTGTTAAATGCTAAATATGAAGGTGCTAATAAGGATGCTGTTCAAGCATTGGTGGATAATGCAGAAGGTTATGCTATCAATGTTCCTGCTAAGGAAAAGGAAGTTGTAGGCATCCGCATTGATGCTAATGCACGTGTAGCTAACCGTTTCCAATTCATCGTTGGTGAAGGGGCAGAACTAGAGGTACAATTCTATGTAACTGGCACTGGTGAAGCTTTAACAAATGTTAGTTATTTAAATGAATACGATGTAAAAGAAGGCGGTAAAGTTGTAGTGAAAAAGGTAAATCTTTTACCTGAACATGTACAACATATCGAACATCGTTATACAAAATTGGAAGATAAAGCAGATGTAGAATACATCAATATTGAACTTGGTGGTAGCGAAAATATTTTGAACTACTATCATGATTTAGTAGGTCAAGAATCTCATATGGTTCATGATATTGCTTATCTTGGTAACGAAGAACAAAAATTTGATATCTCCATGATTATGAGTCATGGTGGTAAAAAATCCTTCAGTGATATTCATACATTAGGTGCTCTTAGTGGCAATTCTAAAAAATCTTTCCGTGGTACTCTTGATTTCCTTCATGGTGCAACAGCTTCTGAAGGTGCGGAAGAAGATACTTGCTTATTGTTAGATCCAACTGTAAAATCTGTTTCTTTACCTCTATTATTGTGTAAAGAAGATAATGTAGTGGGTAATCATGCAGCGAGTGCAGGCCAAATTGATCATAATAAATTGTTCTATATCATGAGCCGTGGCTTTAGTGAAGTAGAAGCAAAACATATCATTGTAGAATCTATGATTCGACCTATTATTGATCGCATTGGTGATGAAACGATTGAAGAAGCAGCGTTAGCAGCTGTACGTAATAAAATTTAAAGAGGCGTTTTTATGAGACCAATTGCAGAAGCATACAAAGACTTTCCTATACTACATAAAGAGCATAATGGGCACCGCGTTATCTATTTAGATAGCGGTGCTACTGCACAAATTCCACAATCCGTAATTGATCGTGTTGTGGAACATATGACACAACGTAATGGTAATCCACATCGTGGCTCTCATATTTTAGCTATTGAAGCATCTGAAGATTATGAAAATGCACGTGATCGCGTAGTTGAATTTATCAATGCTCGTGAGCGTGAAGAAGTGGTATTTACACGTAATAGTACAGAATCTATGAACTTGATTGCTCATAGCTATGGTCTTCATAATGTGAAGAAAGGTGACAAGATTGTCATTACTGTTGCGGAACATCATGCCAATCTTGTAACATGGCAATATGTAGCAGAACAAACAGGGGCAACCTTAGAATATATGTACCTTGATGAACATGGGCATTTAAAAGATGGTGAAATCAATAAAATTGATGAGAACACTAAAATTGTTGCCTTTGCTCATGTTAGTAATGTGCTTGGTATGGAATTCCCTGTAAAGGAATTAACTGAAAAAGCGCATTCCGTAGGTGCTGTAGTAGTTCTCGATGGTGCTCAATCTACACCTCATAAAAAAATTGATGTTCAAGAATTAGATTGTGATTTCTTCGTATTCTCTGGTCATAAAATGTGTGCATCTCAAGGTATTGGTGTGCTTTATGGTAAACGTGAGTTATTAGAAGCGATGCCACCTTTCCTATTGGGTGGGGATATGATTGAATATGTAAAAGAACAAACTGCTACATTCAATGAGCTTCCTTATAAGTTTGAAGCAGGTACACCAAATGCTGATGGCGCCGTTTCCTTACATGCGGCAATTGATTATTTAGAATCCTTTGGCATGGATGCTATTGAAGCTTATGAAGAAGAACTAGTAGCATATATTCTTCCTAAAATTGTTGCATTACCACATGTTCATGTGATTGGGTCTCAAAATCCTAAGGAAAAACATGGTGTAATTGCATTCACTGTAGATGATGTACATCCTCATGATGTAGCTACGATTTTGGACTCTAAAGGCATTTGTGTTCGTTCTGGACACCATTGTGCACAACCATTAGGTGCATTCTACAATGTATCTGCATCTACTCGTCTAAGCATGTACTTATATACTCGTAAGGAAGATCTAGATGCATTCCTAGAAGTATTGAAGACAGTTCGTTCAGTAATGGGTTTTAAAGATTAGGAGATTTACCATCAATGGAAATGGATCAATTATATACAGAACTTATTTTGGAACATAACCAAGATAAGCGTAATAAACATGAGTTAGCTCATTTTACAAATTCTGAACATGGCCATAACCCTAGTTGTGGTGATGATCTAACATTACAACTCAACGTAGAAGATGGCATTATCAAAGATGCTGCTTACACCGGTTCTGGTTGTGCTATCAGTCAAGCGTCTGCATCTATGATGATTGATATTATTAAGGGAAAATCTGTTGAAGAAGCTCTTCGTTTGGTAGAAATTTTCTTAGGTATGATCAAAAAAGAAATTACCGATGAAAATGAGTTAGAAGAATTAGAAGATGCTATGGCATTGCAAAATATTTCTAACATGCCAGCGCGTGTTAAGTGTGCGGTTCTTGCATGGCATACATTAAAAGAGGCTTTAAAGAAATAATATGAAGAAAACAATATTATTTGATTTAGATGGAACTTTAACAGATTCTCAAGAAGGTATTCTTAAAAGTATTAAATTTGCATTGGAACATTTTGGCTATGATGTTCCTGATGAAGAAACATTGCAATTATTTTTAGGACCACCATTGGTAGATGCTTTTCAAGAGCATTGTGGCATGACCTTTGACCAAGCGGAAGAAACGTACTTTAAATTCCGCGAACGATATGGTACAATCGGTAAATTTGAAAATCAAGTGTATCCGAATATTGTAGACTTGTTGGCTAAATGCAAAACAGAACAATATACTATTGCCGTTGCTACAGCAAAGCCTGAGCATTATGCTAAGGATATTTTAGATCACTTTGAATTAACACCTTACTTTGATGTAATTGTAGGTGCTAATTATGAAAGTGGTTTATTGCATAAGAAAGAGATTCTTGAAAAAGCTCTTAAACTTTGTGGCAATCCTTTAACTGATGAAAATGGTCGTCGTTTGGCCTTTATGGTAGGCGATCGTAAGTATGATGTAGAGGCAGCTAACGAACTTGGTTGTATTTCTATCGGTGTTACTTATGGTTATGGTACAGAAGCTGAACTAAAAGAAGCCGATGCAGAGTACATCTGTGATAATGTTGATGAAATTGCTGACGTTCTCGATCTTGAAGAAATGATGGTTCGTAGATAAGCTCTTATAAATAAAATATTAACCTTAAAAAGGCTAGAGGAATTTCCTCTAGCCTTTTTGTATCTATCTAATAAAAGGACTAACCAATAAGGTTAGTCCTTTGTATTATTTTTTTAGACCGCTTTTTTTAGCTAATGTTTTGATAACCTTAGCACTTTGTTTTTTCAATTTGCCGCCTGTTTGTTTGAGTTGAATACGTGTACGAGAAACACGACCAAGTGTAGTAATCTTTGTTTTGCGACGTGGCTTCATATCGCGCTCGTTACCAAAGTCGCCACGTTGTACACTTGTTGCTTTTACCTTTTCTGCTCTGAAAGATTTACGCAACGCTTTCATAATTAATGTGAGCGGTAAGGATTGCTCAAAAGAATACAAATCAACAGCCACATAGCCTAGAGCAGGATACGTGTGCAATGTAAAGTGAAAGCCTGGTGCAACAGATAGGAGGGCGATCTCCTCGTCCATAACTTGACAACTGATTTCATCAACATCAAGGTCAGCTAAATCAAATGCGGTTGCTACACTTTCTTGTACAGCTGTAGCGGATGAGATTGCATCTTCATCGCAGGAATATAAATCAATTAACAGTTCTTGTCCTAATGCTTCTGCCATAACAACACCTTCTTTCATAAAAATATATCTCATTTATTATACCTATAATTTAAGATTAAGTCCAATTATAGGGGGATGTATTAAAAGGTCAAATGTATAGTATAGAAATTTGACCTTTATATTGACTAAAGTCAAAAAGTCAAATATAATAGATATATGTAAAAAGCAAATAGTCAAAATATATATTAAATAAAATGTTAAAGAGGTGTTTTTTATGAGTATGATAGCTGATAAAATAGAAAAGTTTATATTGGATCGTATGCGTGAAGAACAAGAGAAATTAATTTTAAAGCGTAACGAATTAGCTGATGAGTTAGATTGTGCACCTTCGCAAATTAGTTATGTTTTAAGTACGCGATTTTCCAATGAGCGTGGGTTTGATGTTGAATCAAGACGTGGATTAGGTGGATATATTCGAATCACAAAATTAAATCCAGAAAGTTCTGATTCTCTACCAGCTGTAACAACCTATCGTATTTATGAAGGTCAAAATACAGTAGATCGTTTAATTGATATAAAAGATGTAGACCAATCATTATTTCAATTACTACAAGCAGAAAAAATTACTCGTCGTGAGGCTCAATTGATGCATAATTCTTTTGCTACATTGATTGAAAATACAGATATTGAACATCGAAATAATGCAATTCGTGAGCTATACGCAACAATGGTGGATACACTACGGAAGGAGTGATGATCAGTGATATGTGATCATTGCCATAAAAATGAAGCTACCATCCACATGACAAATATTGTAAATAATCAGAAGACGGAACAACATTTGTGCAATACATGTGCTACAGCACTACAGCAGGAGGGAAAATTATCTCCTTATAGTTCCTTTATGAATGATATGTGGGATGATAGCTTTTTTACCAATGAGTTCTTTAAGAATATGGTCTATCCTGACAATCTATTAAAATCTCATCAGTCTAAACGTTGCCCTCAATGTGGTATTACCTATGATGAGTTCAATCGGGTAGGCAAGTTTGGTTGTAATACATGTTATGAAACCTTTGCTAGTGAAATAAAACCGTTATTACAAAGATTACAAGGTAGTTCTGAATATGAAGGAACTGTTCCTAGTCATGGTCATAATGTATTTAAAGCAAAGTATGAACTAAAGCGGTTACGTCATCAATTAGACTCAGCAATTCAAGCTGAGAACTTCGAAGATGCAGCCATTTTAAGAGATAAAATAAAAGAATTAGAAGCCATCATTGGTGGCGATAAAGAATAGGAGGTTCTTATTATGTTAGATACTATATTAGATTCTCCTTTAAGCCCATGGCTACAACATGATACGGACGCAACCGATCATATTGTCATATCTAGTCGAATCCGATTAGCACGAAATTTTGATGGTATATTGTTTACAAATCGTAATGATACGTCATCTTTAGAAAAGGTAAATACCATTTCTAGAGGTTTGCTTCAACCTTTAAAAGAAGTAGATGGACATCAATACTCCAATATTAATCTTGAGCAATTAAGCGAGCGTGAGCGAGCTATATTGGTTGAAAAACATTTAATGAGTCCTGCATTGGAGGAAAAATTGCCATATCGCAATTTAGTAGTATCTGACGATGCATCTATTGTAATTATGGTGAATGAAGAAGACCATTTGCGGATTCAATCAATGGTTTCAGGATTGCGATTACAAGAAGCTTATGAACATGCTCAAACAATAGATAAGGCTATTGAAGCAAAATATCCATATGCTTTTGATGAACGATTTGGTTATTTAACAGCCTGTCCTACGAATGTAGGCACAGGTTTGAGAGCATCTGTAATGCTACATTTGCCAGCATTGACCATATCTGGTCGAATTACACGACTCATACGTAGCATCATTCAATTAGGCTATTCTGTACGTGGACTATATGGAGAAGGCTCCGAAGCGTTAGGAAATATTTACCAAATTTCTAATCAACGTACTATGGGTGTCAGTGAAGAGGATACCATCGAGCAATTGACGAAGATTGTAGAAGGTATCATTGCAGAAGAGCGAAAATCTCGACAATCCTTATTACATAATGATAAAGAAGGTTTAGAAGATGTATTATGGCGCTCGTTTGGCGTTTTACAATATGCGCGTCGTGTAAATGGTAAAGAGGCCTTAACAAAGCTTAGCGATATCCAATTAGGCGTTGACTTAGAGATTTTACCTTCTTGGAGTAAGGATTCATTTAATGAATTAATCGCCATAACTAGACCTAATTTTCTTTCTAAATATGCAGGAAATGATGATCTAACAGAAATCGAGCGTGATAGCTATCGGGCAAAGGTAATCCGCCAAAAGCTTTCATATTAATAGCTATTCCAATGGTATGTCCTACCGTTGTTTACATATATTTGAAGAGAAATAATTACAATTTACATAGATAGATGAGGTGATATTATGATGCAACGGTTTACAGATGATGCACAGCGTGTCCTTTCCTTTGCTCAAGAAGCAGCACTGGAACTAGGACATGACTATGTAGGCACTGAACACGTACTCATCGGCCTTACAAAGGTTAAAAATGGTGTTGCCGCTAAGGCTTTAGAAGAGCTTGGTATTGTTACAGAAGATATTTTTGAAGCTGTAGAAGAACAAGTTGGTCGTGGTAATAAAAAAGCAACCTCCATATATATGACCCCTCGCGTTAAGCATGTACTTGAGCTAGCGATTCAAGTAGCTAATCGCATGAATCATAATTACGTTGGTACTGAGCATATTCTCTTAGGATTACTCAGTGACGGTGGCGGCGTAGCAGTTGGCATTCTACGAGCTATGAATATTCGTACCGATGATATAGTAGAAGCGATTCGTCACATTCTTGGCTCTAATACAAATGGTGATGATAATGGGCAAGAGGGTGCGAGTCATAATGGTAACCTAGGTGATTTAGCTGATTTCGCTACAGACATAAATGAGTCTGCAAAACAAGGTAAGATTGATCCTGTCATTGGTCGTGATACAGAAATTCAACGTGTTATCCAAATTCTTAGCCGGAGAACTAAAAATAATCCAGTTCTTATCGGTGAACCTGGCGTAGGTAAGACGGCTATTGCTGAAGGTTTGGCACAACGTATTGTGAATGGAAATGTGCCAGAGATTTTGCGCAACAAACGCATTATTTCGCTTAGCATTAGTTCCATGTTAGCTGGTGCAAAATACCGTGGTGAATTTGAAGAACGCTTGAAAAAAGCAATCGATGAAGTACAACAACATGATGATATGATTATCTTCATTGATGAAATTCATACATTGGTTGGCGCAGGTGCTACTGAAGGTGCAATGGATGCGGCAAACATTTTAAAACCAGCTTTAGCACGCGGTGAATTCCAAGTGATTGGCGCTACGACACTTGATGAATATAAAAAGCATATTGAAAAAGATGCTGCTTTAGAGCGTCGTTTCCAACCTGTTCAAGTAGGGGAACCTAATGAAGAGGATGCTCTTGAAATCTTGATGGGCTTGCGAGATCGCTATGAGGCTTTCCATAAGGCTAAAATTACAGATGAAGCATTAAAAGCTGCTGTTACCTTATCTAGTCGATATATTACAGATCGATTTTTGCCTGATAAGGCTATTGATGTGGTTGATGAAGCTGCCTCTAAGGTACGTATGAAAGTCTTTTCTGCAGCGCCAGATGTTAAAGCTTTAGAAGACCGACTCAATGTGGTAAAGAAGGAAAAGGAAGCTGCTGTTACATCTCAAGATTTTGAAAAGGCAGCTAAGCTTCGTGATGAAGAGCAAGCTCTCGTTAAAGAGATTGATGATAAAAAAGCTGTAGCTAAAGAGGAAAGTGATCAAAAACTCATTGTTACAGAGGAAGATATTGCTGCAGTAGTAGCTCAGTGGACTGGGATTCCTGTGGCTAAAATTGCAGAAGAAGAATCTGAAACCTTGCTTCATTTAGAAGATGAGCTACATAAACGCGTTATCGGTCAAGATGATGCTGTTACAGCTGTAGCGAAAGCTGTGCGCCGTGCAAGGGCTGGATTAAAGGATCCAAAACGTCCTATTGGTTCATTCCTATTCCTTGGACCAACAGGGGTTGGTAAAACTGAATTAGCAAGAGCACTTGCATCCTCCTTGTTCGGCGATGAATCTGCAATGATTCGACTTGATATGTCTGAATATATGGAAAAGCATACTGTTTCTCGTCTAGTTGGGGCCCCTCCTGGATATGTAGGATATGAAGAGGGCGGTCAACTCACTGATGCAGTTCGTCGTAAACCATATAGCGTTATTTTGCTGGATGAAGTAGAAAAGGCTCATGCTGATTTCTTTAACATCCTATTACAAGTACTTGATGATGGCCGACTTACAGATAGTCAAGGTAGAACCGTAGACTTTAGAAATACGGTTATCATTATGACTAGTAATTTAGGAGCTAAAGCATTGCATAAGAACTCTACAGAACTAGGCTTCTTAGCACCGAAAAAAGCTGAATCTAATGCTAAAGATGCTAAAAATATTGATTTTAAAGAGGCTAAAAAGTCTGTTATGGATGCAGTCAAAAGTCATTTCAGACCAGAGTTTTTGAATCGTATTGATGAGATGATTGTATTCCATCCGTTAACTGAAGAGGACTTAACAAAAATTGTGACTATTTTGATGAGTGATGTAACAAAACGTCTTGGAGAACGTGATTTGCACTTAGAAATTACACCTGAGGCTATGAAATTACTCGTTAAAGAAGGTTCAGATTTTACTATGGGTGCTCGCCCTTTAAAACGTGCTATTCAACGTTTAATTGAAGACCCTGTATCCGATCTTATTTTGAAAGGAGAGGCGATAGCAGGTAAAACAATTAAAGCAGATGCAAAGGATAACGATATTGTTGTAACGGTTTAATATAAATACAAAAATATATAGTTAATGACTACCTTTCATATAAATTATATGGCTTAAATGGTATACTATAGAATAGTGATAGTTAACCATGTAGTAAAATTATGCATAAAAGGTCATGAATGGTTATCATTCATGACCTTTTTTATCTTATATAAAAATTTTGAGGTAATATGGCAAAAGCAAAATCAGTATTCTTCTGTCAGAATTGTGGGGCTGAGTCATCTAAGTGGATGGGACGTTGTCCACAGTGTGGCGAATGGAATACATTAGTTGAAGAGATTATTAAAGAAACTAAACATAGCCGCACACCTTCACGAGGTGTGGGAAACCAAACAACAAAACCAACTGCTTTACCGGATATTGAAATTTCCTCCATTGCGCGTGTATCTACAACCTTTGGTGAAATTGACCGCGTATTAGGTGGAGGTATAGTACCTGGTGCTTTAATGCTATTAGGTGGCGATCCAGGCATCGGTAAATCTACATTATTACTACAGGTTTCCCAAAAGGTAGCCGATACTGTTGGTACAGTTCTTTATGCATCTGGTGAAGAGTCTCAGTTACAACTTAAACTTCGAGCAGAACGACTTCATATTAATAGTGAACGTTTACAAGTGATTGCCGATACAGATTTAGATCATATTTTAGAGCAAGCTGATGCAATGACGCCATCTTTACTTGTTATTGACTCTATACAAACCATGTATACCGGTGATATTGATGCTGCTCCAGGCAGTGTAAGCCAAGTGCGAGAATGTACATCTCGACTTCTTCGATTCTGTAAAGAACGCAATATTCCAACAGTAATCATTGGACACGTAACTAAGGAAGGCAATATTGCTGGTCCACGGATGTTAGAACATATGGTGGATGTGGTACTTTATTTTGAAGGTGAACGGTCTTACCAATTCCGTATTTTGCGCTCTATTAAGAATCGTTTTGGATCTACATCTGAAACAGGTATCTTTGCCATGGTTGAGGAAGGCTTACAAGAGCTATCTAATCCATCAGCATCCTTATTGGCAGAACGATCTGATGAGGAAAGTGGCAGTGCTGTTATGATTTATCTTGAAGGGGTTCGTCCTATTCTTGTAGAGGTACAAAGCCTTGTAGTTACAACTGCTTTTGGGATGCCACGACGGACTGCCATAGGTTATGATTTAAATCGCCTAATTGTCTTGTTAGCAGTACTAGAGAAACGATGTGGCTTTACATTGGGTAATAAAGACGTATATGTCAATGTTATAGGTGGTCTCAAGGTGAATGAGCCAGCTTGTGATTTATCAATGGCTGTTGCTATCGTATCTAATTTAAAAAATCGTATTGTACCTACTGATATGGTCATCTTAGGCGAGGTTGGTTTAACCGGTAATGTTCGTAGTATTCCACGTATTGAACAGCGTATTAATGAAGCTAAAAAATTAGGTTTTAAAAAGTTTATTATTCCTGAAGGCAATTATAAGCAGATCAAGGATAATGATAGTTCTATCAAAATTAGAGGCGTTAAATCTATTCAAGAAGCAATGCAACTGGTATTTTCTTAATTAGGAGGTGATTTGATGATTTATCGGATATTGCGCTATGTAATAGCCATTCTTGTGGGTACAGCGGCCTATGTTGGAATGGATAGCTTAGCACCTATTATCGACCCATATTTGGTCTCTCAATTCGAGTCCTTTGGGGATATGTCATTGACCATTGCACGTATTTCAGTATTAATTCTTGGTACTTTAATTGGCGTTATTATTGGTTATTTAATTTCTTCATTCATTTTAAAACAAGGTTTAGTGATTGCTAAACGATTAGAACGTATTCTTACTCATATTCCAAATCAAGAATTGATTGCAGGCACCATCGGTTTATTATTCGGTCTTATTATTGCAAATTTAATTGGTGTTGCATTCAATCAAGTACCTATTATAGGACCTTACATTCCTATTATTTTAAGTGCTATCTTTGGATATAGTGGCCTTAAAATCATGGCTCGCAAGGGCCCTGAAATGTACAATAATTATGTACAACAATGGGGCGGAGATAGTAATAAAAAGACTAGTCGTTTTAAAATGTTCTCCACTCATAAATCTGATAAAACGACGAGTACTCCAAAACTATTAGATACATCCGTTATTATTGATGGACGTATTAAGGAGCTATGTAATACAGGCTTCATTGAAGGACCTCTAATGGTACCGCTCTTTGTATTGAATGAGTTACAAATTATTTCTGATTCTGCAGATGCTACAAAACGCAATCGTGGTCGTCGTGGTCTCGATATTTTGAAAGAGATGCAAGATGCCAATAAGGTAGCTATTGAAGTAGTGGAAGATGATTACGATGATCTTACAGAAGTTGATTCTAAATTGATGCGTCTTGCTTTAGACAAGCAATGGAAGTTGATGACTAACGATTTCAACTTAAATAAGGTAGCTAGAGTACAAGGTATTGAAGTACTCAATCTTAATGAGCTCGCTAATGTACTTAAACCAGCCCTCATTGCAGGTGAATGGATTCGCGTGCAAATTATGAAAGAAGGTAAGGAAGTACATCAAGGTGTAGCCTATCTTGACGATGGTACCATGATTGTTGTGGAAGATGGTAAACCTTATGTGGGCCAAACCGTAGAGGTTATGGTTACATCTATATTACAAACGAGTGCAGGTCGCATGATTTTTGCTCGTGTAGATGGGGGACAAAATGGACAAGGTAATTAGTTGTATTGTTCTCGCCGCTGGTGCTGGGCGCCGCATGGGATATAAAGAAAATAAGATATTTATCCCTTTAGGCCGATTTTCAATCATTCAACGTACACTACAAAATGTAGCAAAGGTTGAAGGTTTGAATGAGATTATTCTTGTTGTAGCCGATGGTGAACAAGAATATATGACAAAACATATTCAAGAGTTGGATTTAACTGTTCCAGTTCACATCGTACTTGGTGGAAAAGAACGGCAAGATTCTGTAGCATGTGGCTTACAGGCTGTATCAGAGGATACCAATATTGTCCTTGTTCATGATGGAGCGCGACCATTAGCTTCTACAGAAATGTTTAATAATGTTGCTGACTCGGCTAATACCTATGGTGCTGCTACGGTAGGTGTTCCAGCTACAGATACTATTAAACGAGTTGATATGGACCATAATGTTCTAGAAACATTACAGCGCAGTGAGCTATACCAAATTCAAACGCCACAAGGCTTTCAAAAAGAATTATTTGTAGAGGCTCATCAAGCGGCATATGAAACTAAGTATCTTGGTACTGATGATGTATCACTAGTTGAGTATGTAGGCAAGTCTGTGCATATAGTTGAAGGGGATTATTGTAATATTAAAGTGACAACACCAAATGATATTGCAGTAGCTAAGCGATATTTAGGAATTGAGGATACACGTATGCGCGTTGGATTTGGTTATGATATTCATCAATTAAAAGCAGGTCGCCCATGTATTCTTGGCGGTGTTCATATCGAATCTGAACTCGGCCCTGATGGTCATTCCGATGCGGATGTTCTCATTCATGCATTGATGGATGCTATGCTAGGTGCTGCAGGTCTACGAGATATTGGCTATTATTTCCCGCCTGAAGATGACCAGTATAAAGGGATTTCTAGCATGCTTTTACTAGAAAAGGTTAATTCCTTATTGAAAGAACGTGGGTTACAAGCCTATAATATAGATATTATGGTTATTTCAGAGACACCTAAGTTAAAACCACACATCGACACGATGAAGTCTAACTTACAATCTGTTTTAGAAATACCATTAGAACGTATTAGTATTAAAGCGACAACAAATGAAATGCTTGGGGCCATCGGGCGCCGTGAAGGCATTGCTGCACAAGCTGTCGTTTCTGTATATGAAGGAGAGGTATAATCATGAGTTCCATGAAAGTTCGTTTTGCTCCAAGCCCTACGGGTCCATTCCACATTGGTGGCGCTCGTTCTGCTTTGTTTAACTGGTTGTTAGCACGTAAAGAAAAAGGCACATTTGTATTGCGTATTGAAGATACAGATCTGGCTCGCTCTACTCGTGAAAGTGAAGAAAATATCAAAGCTTCCTTGCAATGGCTTGGCATGAACTGGGATGAAGGCATTGATGTAGGTGGCGATAATGGTCCTTACCGTCAAACAGAACGTCTTGACTTATATAAAGAAGTAACACAACGTTTGTTGGATGAAGGCAAAGCGTATGAGTGCTATTGCACACCTGAAGAATTAGATGCTGTTCGCCAAGAACAAATGGATCGTGGTGAAACACCTAAATATAATGGCCATTGCCAACATTTAGATGAAGAAACAAAGGCTAAATATATTGCAGAAGGTCGTAAACCAACCATTCGCTTGCGCGTTCCCTTGAATAAAACATATGCTTTCGATGATATGGTACGTGGTCATGTATCCTTTGAATCCAATGGTGTAGGTGACTTTGTAATCGTAAAATCTGATGGTATTCCTGTATATAACTTTGCAGTAGTAATGGATGATCATATGATGGGGATTACTCACGTTATTCGTGCAGAAGAACATTTATCTAATACTCCACGTCAAATGGCTATTTATGAAGCACTAGGCTGGGAAGTGCCAAAATTTGGTCACATTTCCTTGATTCTTGGCAAAGATTACAAAAAAATGTCCAAACGCCATGGTGCTACATCTGTTGAACAATACAAACAATTGGGCTATTTACCAGAAGCACTAGTAAACTTCTTGGCTCTTCTTGGTTGGGCTCCAGAAGGGGAAGAAGAGTTCTTCACACAAGATGAATTGATTCAAGCTTTCTCCATGGATCGCGTAGCGAAGAACCCAGCAGTATTTGATATTGATAAATTAAACCATATCAACTTCCACTATATGAAAAATTTGAGCGACGAAGATTTATTCCATCTTTGTTTGCCACATTTGAAAGAAGTTGGCTTGGCTCCAGATAGCTTAAATCAAGCGGATATTGATTGGTTGACATTATTATGCTCTACATTCCGCGACCATATTAGCTATGGGGCGCAAATTAAAGATCATGTAGGCATGTTTATGGGTGAAACTGTATTCCTTGAAGAAGGTCACGAAGAGGAATTGCGTGCTGTATTGAATGAAGAAACAGCACCAACAGTTCTAGGTGCATTCCGCAGTGCATTGGCTGAACTTGATGAAATTACGCCTGATGTTGTAAAAGCAACTATTAAAGCAGTTATGAAAGAAACTGCTTTGAAAGGTAAATTCGTATTCATGCCAATTCGCGTAGCTTTAACTGGTCAAATGCATGGTCCAGATTTGAATAATATTGTTACATTGCTTGGTAAAGAAAAATGCTTGCATCGCTTAGACAATGTTAGCGCTTTAACAAAATAGTAATACAATCTAAGAAAAAAGCTCTCATAGCTATTGTTATGAGAGCTTTTTATGTATATTGAGATTATCCTATAGAAATGCTATAATAATCGGCGTCTTTTATTTTTATTTATTATGAAAGTGAGTGCATTTATGAGTATTATTCGTTCTCTTAACCACTTATTCAATAGCTATCTTTCCTGGGTCGTGCTATTGATGGCAGTGTTAGCGTATGTATTACCAACTGTATTTTCTTGGATGACGCCGTACATTGCGTACATGCTTCAATTTGTAATGTTTGCCATGGGTTTAACATTAACAGCTCAAGTGTTCCTTGATGTATTTAAGCAACCGATGAAAGTTATCCTTGTATCTGTAATTCAATTCTTGTGGATGCCATTAGCAGGTTTCTTGGTAGCCCTTATTTTCAATTTCCCTCCAGAAATTGGTATCGGATTCATCTTGTTAGGTGCATGTCCTGGTGGTACTGCCTCTAATGTAATGACATTCCTTGCGAATGGTAATGTTCCGTTATCTGTATCTGCAACGACTGTTTCTACATTATTGGCTCCAATTTTGACACCTTTATTCGTTGTATTGTATGCAGGTGCTACATCTTCCATTGAAATCCAATTTATGCCGATGTTTATTTCTATCGTAAAAATCGTATTGGTACCGATCATCTTGGGTATCGTATTGAATTACTTCATCGGCTCTAAGATCGAACCTGTTAAATCTGTATGTCCTACAATTGCGGCTATTGCAGTATTATTAATCTTGGCTGCTGTTACTGCAGTGAACCAAAAACAAATTGCTGAAACTGGTTTCATCATCTTCGTAGCTTGCTTAGTACAAAATGTGAGTGGTTATGTAGTAACGTACTTTATATGTAAGGCTCTTAGTATTGATGTTTCCTCTCGTCGTGCAATGCAAATTGAAGTGGCAATGCAAAACTCTGCATTATCCGTATCTTTAGCGCTTAAACATTTTACTCCTCAAGCGGCAGTAGCAGGTGCAGTATTCTCTATCATTCATAACTTTACAGGCTCTATCTTCGCAGGTATTTGCCGTAAACATGACGATCAAGAGAAGTTGGAAAATGCTTAATAGTTAATTCATCATCCTCATCTTTCAAATTTATATCCGAAATATGCATGTTTAATACATTGTTTGGCTATGTTGAAAGATGAGGGTTTTCTTGTTTTCATTGACATTCTATAGGATAATTGATACAATATTTACATATCTGAATATAGATGATTACTAATAGCTGAGACTGAAAGAAGTACTCTACAACTAACTTTTTAGCGAGAACCGATGGTGGGAGGGTTCAAGGATAGGTAGACAAAATGCATTCACGAGCTGACACTCCGATTATAGGTAGGTTTGTCCGGTGACGCGCCGTTATGCGATGAGTGGGTACTACATTGGTACCTAACAGAGTGGAACCGCGGACCATCGTCTCTGTATGAGATGAGGGGTCTTTTTTATTTTACGAACATGGAGGCATCGGTAACGATGAGAGAAATTACAGTTTATAATACTATGACGCGCCAAAAAGAGGTGTTTAATCCTGTAACACCAGGTGAGGCAAAGATGTACGTATGTGGTGTTACACCATATAACCATCCTCATATTGGCAATGCACGTCCCTTCGTAACATGGGACGTAATTCGTCGCTATATGAAACATGTAGGCTATAAAGTAACATATGTACAAAACTTTACAGATGTAGATGATAAGATCATCAATACATCTAATGGTGAAGGTGTATCCTGGGATACTATTGCAAACCGTTATATTGATAGCTATTTTGAAGTAATGGATGCACTTGGTGTACAACGTGCTAATATTTATCCTCGTGTTTCTACACATATCGAAGACATTATCGCTATGATTTCTACATTGATTGAAAAAGGCTATGCTTATGAACTCGATGGCGATGTATATTATAGCGTTGATAAATTTGAACATTATGGTGAGTTATCTGGCCGTACATTAGATGATATGGAAGCCGGTGCTCGTATCGAAGTTGATGGCCGTAAGAAAAATCCTATGGATTTTGCATTATGGAAAGCAGCAAAACCAGGTGAACCATATTGGGAAAGTCCTTGGGGTAACGGTCGTCCAGGCTGGCATATTGAATGTTCTGCGATGAGCCAAAAATATTTAGGTACAGAATTTGACTTCCATGGTGGTGGTAGCGATTTGATCTTCCCTCATCATGAAAACGAAATTGCTCAATCTGAAGGTTGTTCTGGTCAACATCCATCTGTACGCTATTGGTTACACAATGGTTTTATTACTATTAATTCTGAAAAAATGTCTAAATCCTTGAATAACTTCTTCTTGGTAAAAGATATTTTAGAACAATATAGTCCAGATGCATTGCGCTACTTCTTGTTGAGTACACATTATCGTAGTCCATTAGATTTCTCTGATGAACGTTTAGAGGAAGCAAATAAATCCTTAGAACGTTTAAGCACTGCTATTGAAAATCTATTGTACCTTGAAAAATGTGAACCAGGTCCATGTGATGAAGCGCAACACTTATTAGAAAAAGCTAAAGAGTATGAAGAAGAATTCGAAGCAGCTATGAGCGATGACTTCAATACTGCGTTAGCTACATCTAGCATGTTTGGTCTTGCTAAAGAGATCAACATTTACTATCAAACTGTAACAGGTCGTGAAGGTGTTGTTTGCCAAGAAGCTATTGCTGAAGTAAAACGTATCTTCAAGTTCATGACAGAAGTAATTGGTATTCTTGAAAAAGCATGGGAAGGCAACACAGGTGCTAACGCTGCTGAATATGAAGAATTAATGCAAGTAATCTTGTCTGTACGTCAAGCATGTCGCGATCAAAAACAATGGGCATTAGCTGATTGTATCCGCGATCGTTTGGCTGAAATCGGTATTACTATTGAGGATTCCCCTCAAGGTGCACGGTGGAAAAAACGTGAAGTTTAAACAATTTCAATTCTTAAAGAATGAAGCAATAAAAAAGTTGACGGCTCTTGAACAAGAGCCGCTTCGTTTGCGTAAACGAACTATAGAGGAGTGTCTCAGTGCAGATGCAGTTATGCTTGCCTATATTGGCGATGCCGTATACTCCATGTATGTCCGTGAACGAGTGGTACAAATGAATATATCTAAGGTACAAGTGTTGCACACCATTGTTACTGAGTTTATTTGTGCTAAGTCACAAGCGAAGGTATTGCTTGAAATAGAGGATGCTTTCACAGAACAAGAACAAGCTATTGCACGACGAGCTAGAAATAGTAATGTAAATGTGCCAAAAAGTAGTTCTGTTCAAGAGTATCGTAGTAGTACAGCCTTTGAAGCCGTACTTGGATTTCTTTATGAAACGCGTCAAGATGAGCGCTTACAAGATGTTATGAAGCAAGCCTTTTCAATAACTCTACGAGGTATGTAGTATGGATAATTATATTGTAGGTCGCAATGCGGTTAAAGAGGCCCTTAAAAGTGGTCGTTCCATCCAGCGCATTATGGTCAGTGAAGATAAGGTTAAAACAGGTCTAGCTGATATTGTTGGCCTTGCTAAATCTCAAGGCATTGAAGTGCGTCCAACACCTATCAAACAAATGAATAAATATGATTTAGAGGTACCACACCAAGGTGTTATTGCTCTTGTTTCTGCTGTTCAATTTAAGGAACTTGGTGAAGTACTACAAGAGACGAATCATGATGTCCCTTTGCTTATCCTAACAGATGGTGTTGAGGATCCACATAACATGGGCGCAATTATCCGTACTGCGGAATGTGTAGGGGCTACGGCCGTACTCATTCCTAAGCGTCACAATGCTCCTATTAATGCTACTGTAGCTAAAACATCGGCAGGTGCTATTGAACAAATTCCACTTGTACAGGTTGGGAATGTAGCTCAAACTATTAAACAACTTCAAAAACAAGGTTTTTGGGTTATGGGCGCTCATATGGAAGGTGATCGTACCTTATACGAGGCGGATATGACAATTCCTACAGTTATCGTTATCGGTAATGAAGGTAAGGGCATTAGCCGCGTTGTGAAAGAGGCTTGTGATTTCCTCGTTACCATCCCTATGTATGGGAATTTAAATTCTTTGAATGCATCTGTTGCAGCCGCCGTTCTTATGTATGAAGCGGTTCGTCAACGACAAGCGAAATAATTATGTTAAAAGATATCTTAATTGTAGATGGATATAATGTGATATTCGCCTGGACTCATCTAAAGAAATTGGCTCATGAGTCATTAGAACATGCCCGTATGGAGCTTAGAGATAGATTGTTAAACTACGGAAAATTCAAGGGATACGAAGTTATCCTTGTGTTTGATGGTAAATATACAAAGTCTGGCGGTTCTGTAGAGGCTATTATGAGCGGATTTCTTGAAGTCTATACTGAGGATGGAGAGACGGCGGATTCCTTTATTGAACGAGAGGTATTTTTGCGGAAAGGCAAATATACCAATGTATATGTTGTAACCTCTGATGGAGCTGAACAAAATCAAATTCTTGGATCTGGTGGTTTACGCATTCCAGCTCGAGAATTGCAAAATATGATTCGCATAGCTAAGGAAGAGGAACGATTACAATACGCTCATGAACATAGACGAGATCAATTTAGCTTGCGACGTAATGAAGTAGGAGGGTTATTATCTCCTGAAGTAGCTGAAAAGCTAGAGAAATTACGGCGTGGCCATTGATAGTTGAAAATCACATATAGTTCCAGTATAATGAATATATTGGTTTTTCTGCTCAATTGTAAGGAGGAGCATATGAACACAATTCATACACGCAAGCCCGATTACAATTTCAAAGAAATGACCGATGAGCAAGTTGTGGTCATAGCTCAAGAAGAGCAAAATGAGTTTGCAATCGATTATATTGTTAATAAATATAAAAACTTTGTTCGTGCAAAGGCGCGTTCTTACTTTTTAGTAGGCGCAGATCGTGAAGATATCATTCAAGAAGGGATGATTGGTCTTTATAAGGCTACGCGAGATTTTAAACATGATAAATTAGCGTCCTTTAGAGCTTTTGCGGAGCTTTGTATAACTAGACAGATTATTACGGCTATTAAGTCGGCTACTAGACAAAAACATGCGCCTTTAAATTCCTATGTATCTTTAAATAAGCCAGTTTATACAGAGGAATCAGAGCGTACATTGATCGAGATGCTATCTTCAGCAAAGGTTACCAATCCTGAGGATCTTATTATCAGCCAAGAGGAATTGGATGATATTGAGCGCAATATTGGTCATATTTTAAGTGAACTCGAGTGGGAGGTCTTGGAAGGCTATTTAGACGGACGTTCTTACCAAGAAATGGCTGAGGTCACAGATCGCAGTGTCAAATC
Source organism: Veillonella fallax (assembly GCF_020687175.1). Taxonomy (NCBI): domain Bacteria; kingdom Bacillati; phylum Bacillota; class Negativicutes; order Veillonellales; family Veillonellaceae; genus Veillonella; species Veillonella fallax. Next base: position 135,482 of record NZ_JAJEQD010000001.1, read on the forward strand.
TATAGACAATGCGTTACAAAGGGTTAAACGTAAATTAGAGAAGTATTTAGAACATCGGGTTTTGGATTCTCCAAGAGCCACACAGGAAGGATGACAGTCGTGACAAATTTCTTAATGATTGTAGAAGTTATTGTATCTATCTTATTAATCGTAGTAGTTGTTGCACAGAATAGCAAAAACGCAGGCATGGGTGGTGCTGTTTCTGGTGCGGCAGACTCTTCTTTTGGTGGTAAGCAACGCGGTTTAGATGCTTTCTTATCTAAATGTACGATTATATTGGGGATTATCTTTGCTGTGTTGAGCTTAGTGTTAGGGGCAATGATTAATCAATTCTAATGATGAAAGCCTGCTTTGCAGGCTTTTTCTTTTTTCAGAATAAGGAGGTGAAGATTTGAAGAAGAAAGTATTAGACTTTTATAAATCTATACAACCACATGCATATCATATTGAAGATGCTGCTATGGATAATCACATTCGAGGTGGTAAGGATCTTGAGATGTTTATTCGTTCAGCAAAAATGCTTGCTCGAGAAGGGGTGCTAACATCTTCTCGACCTGATGTATATCAATATGCAGAACAACAACATGAAGAATATGAAGGTATTTATAAGGGCTATCGTAAGTCGTATGGCTTTGTGATTATGCCTGATGATGAAGATATATATGTAGCAGAACAAAATAAAGGGACTGCTATGCACAATGATAAGGTTCGAGTTCGCGTTGTACCGTCTAACTATACAAAGCATAAACGAGAAGGCGTCATCGTTGATGTTATTGAACGAGCTAATGAAACTGTAGTAGGTACCTATGACCGACAACAACACTTTGGCTTTGTTATCCCTGATGATGAGCGTATAGGGACAGATATCTTTGTAGATTTAAAAAATACATTAGATGCTCGTAGTGGCGCAAAGGTACTAGTCAAAATTACAAAATGGCCGGAAGGTGATAAAAAGCCAGAAGGTATTATAACGGAAATTCTTGGCTATAAAGGTGATGTAGGTCTCGATATTAACTGCATCATGGCGAATCATAAGATTCCATTTAATTTCCCAGACGATGTCATTAAAACTAGCCAGAAAATTGATACTGTGATTCATGAGGATTCTGATCGTTGGGACCTTCGTGATGTACAGATGGTTACCATCGATGGGGAAGATGCAAAAGATTTAGACGATGCTGTGAGTGGTCGTAAATTACCAAATGGTAATTATGAATTAGGCGTACATATTGCAGATGTAAGTCATTATGTAACATCTGGGCAAGCCATTGACAACGAGGCCTATAAACGGGGGACATCTGTATATTTAGTTGATAGAGTAGTACCGATGTTACCAGAGGTTTTATCCAATGGTATTTGTAGTTTAAATGCTCATGAAGACCGTTATGCTATGACGTGTATGATGGAAATTAATAAAGATGGTAAGGTTGTACATTATCGCATTCGACCATCTATTATCCATGTAGGCCGTCGTTGTAGCTATAAAGAAGTGTATAAGGCGCTGGAAGAAAATATTATTCCTGACGATTTACAAGACTTTATGCCTATGCTTCGCGATTTAGCAGAAATCTCTAAAATTCTTAATGCAATGCGTCGCCGTAGAGGTGCATTGGACTTTGATTTTCCTGAGTACAAGGTATTACTTGATCATGATGGTACACCGTTGCGCATCGTAAAACGAGATCGCACCATGGCAGAACGACTTATCGAAGAATGTATGCTCATTGCCAATGAAACAGTGGCTACACATTTAGAGCATACACACCGTACATCGGTATATCGTATTCATGAGAATCCTAGTGAGGAAAAACTAGATTTATTCCAAAAGGTGCTTAATTATTTAGGTCAAAACCTAGTTCTAAGTACTGATGGTGTGACACCACGAGATTTCCAAAAAATCTTAGATGTAGTAAAAGGGCAAGATATTGAGCAAGTAGCTCAAATTATGACCTTGCGCTCTATGCAGCAAGCTAAATATAGTACCAACAATGTGGGACATTTTGGCTTGGCATCTACATGTTATACGCATTTTACATCTCCTATTAGACGATACCCAGACTTAATGGTTCACCGCCTTTTAAAAGCGGATATGCATTGGAAAAATGGCTATTCTAAACGCGATGTAGATGAAACTTTCTTAGTGGGGGCTGTAGAACATTCTTCTATACAAGAACAAGTTGCCACTGAGGCCGAACGAGATACGGTAGATCTCAAAAAGACGCAATATATGGTTCCATTTGTGGGAGAAGTCTTTGAAGGAACTATTTCTAGCATTACATCCTTTGGGATGTTTGTAGAGTTAGAAAATGGTATCGATGGTCTCGTGCATATGAGCATGATGAACGATGATTACTATTTCTTTGATGAAGAACATTTTGTGCTCGTAGGTAAGAGAACTGGTAAAATCTATCACTTAGGTGAAAAGGTAACCGTTACATTAGTAAAAGCTGATGTAGAAAAGAAACAAATCGACTTTGTACTAGGTGAAGTAAATAACTTAATGGCTATTCAAGAACAATTGCGCAATGATTCTGACTATGTAAGTAGTCGAGATAGCTTTGGTAGTCGTAAAGGTCGTAAATCTTCAAGCAAATCTAGTAAAAAATCTTCACGACGGGATAGCAATAAATCTGGTCATTCTAGATATGATACTTTCAGTAAAAAATCTGGTAAAGGTAAATCAAGTCGTAAGAAATCTAATAAAACATCGAAGCGCAATCAATCTAAGAAATCTAAGAGTAAACGTAAACGATAGAGGTATATATGGCGAAACAATCTAGTCCATCTCTTATTGCGGATAATCGTAAGGCCCGTCATGATTTTAATATTCATGAAACCTATGAAGCCGGTATTGCTTTGACAGGTACTGAAATTAAATCCATACGTCAAGGTAAGCTGAATCTAAAAGATAGCTTTTGTCGCATTGATAAAGGTGAGCTCTTATTGTATGGCGTTCACATTAGTCCATACGAACAGGGGAATCGCTTTAATCATGAACCTGAACGAACTCGCAAATTGTTGATGCATAAATCTGAAATCAATAAATTGCATGCTCAGGTTAAGGAGAAAGGATTCTCTTTAGTGCCGCTTAATTTCCATTTTAGTCATGGTTATGTAAAGGTAACCGTTGGTCTTGTAACTGGTAAAAAGCTATATGATAAGCGTCAAGATATGGCAGAGCGCGATGCTAAGCGAGACATTGCTAAGAGACTTAAAGAACAACAAAAATATTAAAATAAAAAGATCGAGTCATAATGACTCGATTTTTTTGTGATATTTGTCAACTTACTCTGTATTTTTAGTTGATAAATATGTATATTGAATTTATAATGTAAACAAAGAGTCGTGTTTGTGGTTGACATTTTCTAAGTAGAGGAGAAACATCATGAATCAGAACATTCGGTACATTACTGAGGTCGCTATTTTAACTGCTATGATTACTGTATTAGGGGCTATTAAAATACCTAATGTCATTCCAGGTATAGAGTTTCAATTATCGGCCCCGTTGGCGGTAGCAATATGTGCTGTATTCGGATTTAAGAAGTATATTATTAGTGGATGTCTATCTAGTTTAATCGGCTTAGCGCTAGGTACTCAAACTATATTAAATGTTATGATTGCTATGCAATTCCGTCTTATTGTAGGTTTAATCCTTTGGATGTGCCATAATCACTTAATCGGTATTATGATTTCAGGTCCAATTGCATCTGCCTTAGCGCGGTTAACCTTGTCCGTATATATTGGTAAAGCCGCATTACCTATGGTTGCCTTAGCAGTGCCTGGCATGATTTTCACGGTTATTATGGCTCCTGTATTTGTAAAGGTATTCCGTAAAATTCATAGTCAAGCACATCAAAATAACGTAATAAAAGGCAAGGTATCATAATGAGTGAATTATATAGTGTACGCATGCGTGCAGCACAAGGTGGTCCCCATGAAAAAGGGGGCCACCATATTTCTGGTGCAGAGCGTATCGTAAAATTAGAGGAAGTTGGAGCTATAGCACAATCCTTAGCTGAACGTGCACTGCATCACAGCAAAGGAACTGCTGATTTTATAAATATTACAGTAGATTTAATTCCACAGGAGAAGATTTCCTATATAGACTGTCTAAGGGTAGAGGAACATAAAACTGGTAGCATTCCTGAATCCCATCAATTGGCAACGGAACTTTTACAAGGTACCACTATTACTGAAACTGCTGTTAGAAAAGCTATCGGTATGTTAAAAAATTTAGATAGATCCATGCGCGGCGCTATGTTAGTGGATGCTATTTCGGGTGAACGCTTAGATGAAGGCAATCGCGGTGTACGTGTGAGTCATATGGACTCCTTTGACTCTCATGCATTAGGTGACAATGAACATATGAGGGAGGCTTTAGTATTGGCCTCTAAGGTTCAATCCGCAGAGGGTGTTGTTGGTGAATTATGTTGGTCTGATGATCCAGATTATACAGTAGGCTATGTGGCTTGTAATGGTGTATATCATCGAATTCCTCATATGAAAGAATTAGGGTCTAATATAGGGGGACGGGTTTTCTTTGTACGGTCTGATATAGATAGTGAAAGTGTAATCGAGTATTTGGAGAGTGCTCCTATACTTGTTCAACGGAGATAACATGTACGAATTTTTTAAAGAGCAATTAGATGCTAAGGAACAGAATCATAATTTACGAACCTTAAAAGAATATTGTCCTATAGATGCAGTGCGAGTTAAACGAGATGATAAAGAATATTTAATGATGGCTTCAAATAATTATTTAGGCCTTACCTTTGACTCCCGTGTAATAGAAGGGGCTCTGAAAGGAGCTCAACAATATGGTACAGGGTCTGGTGGATCGCGCCTCGTATCTGGTACGTTTCCATTATTTACTGATCTTGAAAATGAATTAGCAAAATTTAAGAATACTGAAAAAGCCCTCGTATTTAATACAGGTTATATGGCCAATGTAGGAACTATTTCTGCTATAGCTGATAAACATACCATCATTTTTAGCGATGCTTTAAATCACGCTAGTATTATTGATGGGTGTAGATTGAGTAGAGGAGCCGTAAAGGCTTATAGCCATTGTGATGTAGACGAACTAAAGTATTTATTAAAGCAAGTAGATCGTAATGCAAGAAAGCTTATTGTCACAGATGGTGTATTTAGCATGGATGGGGATATTGCACCGCTTGATAAACTATATGAATTAAGCCGTGACTATAATGCATTGCTCATGGTAGATGATGCTCATGCAACAGGAACAATTGGTAATGGTCATGGTACGGCTGCTTATTTTAATTTAGAGAAAGAGATAGATATTCAACTCGGTACATTGAGTAAATCCTTAGGATCTGTTGGTGGTTATATAGCTGCAAATAGCACTATCATAGATTATCTCGTTAATACGAGTCGTAGCTTTATATTCTCCACCGCATTATCTCCTGCAGATATAGGAGCGGCCCTGGCTGCATTACATATTCTTGAGACAGATGCATCTGTTTTAGGGCGTTTACAAGAAAATGTAAACTATATGGCAGATAAATTAACTTCTATGGGAATTGATGCGACCAATGAAACGCCAATTTTCCCAATTCTAATCGGAAGTAATGAAGATACACTGGCAGTATCTGATTATCTATATGAGTCTGGAATTATTGGAACAGCTATTCGTCCACCTACTGTACCTATTGGTGAAAGTAGAATTCGATTGACCGTTACAGCAGCTCATAATAAAGAACAAATTGATTATGTATGTCATACATTACATAAAGCGATGCAGACAGTAAAGTAAGTAAGAATGTTGGTCTAGAGAAGTTTTGGTTGAATTGACAGTACTACTAAATAGGCTTATAATTATGAGACCGACGCACGGGGATGTAAAGGTTTCGACAGGGGTGCGTGTGGTATAGATAGCGAGTCGGCGTTCCATGAGGCCGTTAAACGGTGGGAAAACATTTAAACGCAGAAGAAAATTTTGCATTAGCTGCATAAGCTACGTCCCTCATACTTGTGCCTACCAAGTGTGAATGGACGTCAAACCGTAGGCTGGCTTAATTCAGTTGTTCATATGAATTAGGCGAGACAACATGAACTGGGGTTGTGTAGCTTGTCTGTGAGCGGTAGCAACCTGAGATCTCAATCATAGACTGTGCTCGGAGAAGTCTATATGGCAACACTTTTGGACAGGGGTTCGACTCCCCTCATCTCCACCATATTAAATATATATGCTAGTAGTATAGAATGCTTGGTAATAGTTTCTATACTACTAGCATTTTTTTGTACACAAAAAATGATGAAAGTCAATAATTTTTATCATTTTTGTTGTATACAATGAATGTGGAACTATTTAGATTTTATCTAGGTTTTACAAAGGTAGCAGGGTATCGAAAAAATTGACTTTGTCTATAGAATCCTGTAAAATATATATAGATATTTATGTAATTATGACACATAGATGATTAGTTTCGTGTAAAGGAGTACAGATAATGAAGTTCCGTTATTCCCGTATGTTAGCGGCTCTCGTTGTATCCGCTGTAATGGTTGCTGGTTGTGGCAGTAATCAACAGCAAGCAGGCGATGTGAGTGTCAATGCATACAAAATTACTGCCAGTGATGCACAGGTAAACCAAACCTATGCTGGTACAGTAGTTGCAGAAAACTCTGTAGCTGTACATGCTCGTGTATCTGGTTACGTAGTTGAAAAATTTGTTAAAGGCGGGGAGCAAGTTGTAGCTGGCCAGCCATTATATCGTATCGATTCTCGTCAATACGAAGCTACTCTTGCCAATGCAGAAGCACAAGCTGCTCAAGCTAATGCAAACTATAAAAATGCTGAAGTAGACCTTAATCGTTATGAAACATTAGCTCAACAAGATGCTATTGCGCAACAACGTGTAGATACACAACGCAGCACTGTAGAACAAGCTAAGGCAGCTTATGAAGCATACGAAGCATCCGTAAAAATTGCTCAAGATAACTATGGCGATACAATGGTATATGCACCATATTCTGGTACATTACGTATGGATGATATCGATATGGGTACATTTGTACAAGCAGGTTCTACAACATTAGTAACTATTGATTCTATCGATCCTATCTTTGTTGAATTTAGTATGACAGAGCAAGAATATCTTGACTTCATGAAAAATCCAACTGGCGATGATTCCAATGGTCCAAATATTCAATTAAAACTTGCTGATGGCGAAACGTATAATCAACCGGGTTCTATTGTTCAAGCCGCAAAAAGTCTTGATCAATCAACAGGTAAGCTTGTGTTGAAAGCATCTTTCCCAAATCCTGATCATTTGTTGTTGCCAAATATGTTTGCCACAGTAATTTCTCCTGGTCAAAAACTTAAAAACGCTATTCTTGTTCCTAGTCGCGCTATTCTTCAAATCATGGATAAAAACTTTATCTTCGTTGTAAATGCTGATGGTGTAGTAGAACAAAAAAGTGTTGAAGTTGGCGGTACAAGTGGTAGCGATACAATTATTAAAGCCGGTTTAGCACCTGGAGACACAATCATCGTTGATGGTTTAACTAAGGTTAAAAACGGTGCGAAAGTAAATGCAAAATTACTTTCCAAAGAACAATTAAAAGCTACAAAATAGAAGGGGGCTAGATCGTGTCGAAATTCTTTATTAATCGACCTATCTTTGCCATTGTAATAGCCATTGTTATTACCTTGGTAGGTCTCATTTCTATGATGAGCCTTCCGATAGCTCGATATCCACAAATTTCTCCTCCTACAGTACGTGTTAACACAGCCTATACTGGTGCAACGGCTCAAGTTGTTAATGATACGGTAGCCAGTGTTATTGAAACACAAATCGTAGGCGTACAAGATATGGACTATATGACATCTAGTAGCTCTAGTAATGGTAGTTACTCTTTGACTATTCAGTTCAATCAAGGCACAGATGCCGATATGGATACGGTTAATACTCAAAACCGTGTTCAAGCAGCACTTGCACAATTGCCTGCAGAGGTACAAGCAGTTGGTGTTACAACTACTAAATCATCTGGTGATATGGCTATGGTATTCTCCTTGAGCTCACCTGATGGTACTTATGATTCTACATTCTTAAAGAACTATGCTACCAACTATATGATGGATGCTATTAAAGCCATTAAGGGTGTTGGTTCTGTACAAGAGTTCGGTTCTGACTATGCTATGCGCATTTGGTTAGATCCTGCAAAGATGCAAAATCTCGGTGTTACTATTTCTGAAGTAACAGCAGCTATTAAGGGGCAAAACTTACAGGCTGCAGCAGGTACTGTTGGTCAAAATCCTACTAATGGGGAACAAGCTTTCCAATATCCTATTAAAATTGAAGGTCGTCTTGTGACACCTGAACAATTTGGTAACATTGCTATTAAAAGCTCTAATGGTAAGGTATTGCATCTAAAAGATGTTGCTCGCATTCAAATTGGTGCTAAAGGATATGACTTTGTTGCTAAGTCCGCTCATAAAGAGGTAGCAGGTTTTGCTATTTCCTTACAAAATGATGCCAATGCATTAGAAACTATTGCGAATGTTAAGAAGGTACTAGATGAACAATCTAAATCTTTCCCACCAGATATGCAATATAACGTGGTTGTAGATAATACTAAATTCGTAAGTGCTTCCATTAATGAGGTAGAGCATACATTTGTAGAAGCATTGTTACTCGTTCTTATCGTAGTATATGTGTTCCTACAATCTTGGAGATCTACGATCATTCCTATGATTGCCGTACCAGTATCCTTGCTTGGTACATTTGGGGCTTTCGTATTACTTGATTTCTCTATCAATACGTTAACATTATTTGCCATGGTATTGGCTATCGGCCTCGTTGTTGACGATGCTATCGTAGTAGTAGAGGCAGTAGAGTATGAATTAAAATATAATGGCTTACCTCCGAAAGAGGCGGCTATTAAAGCGATGGAAAATGTACAAGGCCCTGTAATTGGTATCGCTTTCGTATTGGTAGCGGTATTCGTACCGGTTGCCTTCATGGGTGGTATGACAGGTATTCTTTACAAACAGTTTGCTTTAACAATCGCTGTATCTGTTGTTATTTCTGCGATTGTTGCCCTTGTATTAACACCAGCACTATGTGCTACGATGTTAAAACCTCACACACCTAAAGAACGCGAAGACTGGGTACATCGTCAGTTAAACAAATTCAATGCAGGCCTAGAACGTTTCAGCAATTGGTATGGTATCCAATTGGCTCGTTTAAGCCATCGTTTGAGCTTAACCGTTATTGCATTGCTTATCTTTGCGGGGGGAACAGGCTTAGTATTCCACTTCTTGCCTACATCCTTTGTACCTGCAGAGGATAGCGGTTATTACATGATTGCTGTTAATGAGCCGCCTGGTGCTACATCTGAGCGTACTATGGCAACACTTGAAAAAATTGCTTCCTTCTTAGAAGGTAAAAATGATCCAGAAAAACCTAAAGATGAACAATTGTTCCAAGAAGTATTTACGGTAGCTGGCTTTGACCTCTTAGGTGGTGGTCAAAAATCTAGTGCTGGTGTAATCTTTGCGACTATGTCTGATTGGAAGTATCGTACTACACAAGCTACATCTATTAATGCAATGGTTGGTCAAACCTTTGGTTTTGCAGCTCAAGGCGTACCAGAAGCAACTGTAATTGCTATGAATCCACCATCTATTCCTGGTCTAGGTGCTACTGGTGGTTTCAGTATGTATATCATTAATAAAGCTGGTGACAGCCCACAAGTTATGGCGGAACGTGCTAACGAATTCTTAGCAGAAGCTCGTAAGAGTCCAGCAATTCAATCTATTTACACTACATTTGATACATCTACACCATCCTTACAGTTTGATGTGAATCGTGAAAAAGCGGCACAAGATGGTGTTGCTTTAGCTGATATTTTCACTACATTACAAGGTTTCTACGGTAGTATTCAAGTCAATGATTTTACCATGTACGGTAAAAACTATAAGGTAGTAGTTCAAGCAGAAGATGCATACCGCCAAAATGCAGATCAGCTTAATATGTTGGCTGTTAGAAATAGTAAGGGGCTTATGGTTCCTGTATCTAACTACATCAGTAAGGAACAAACCGGTATGCCATCTAGTATTACTCGTTTCGATAATGCGATGGCCGTACAAATTGGTGGTTCCCAAGCACGTGGTTACTCCTCTGGTGATGCTATTAACGCATTGAAAGAGGCAGCAGCTAAAACATTACCTGCTGGTTATACCTATGATTGGGCAGGTCAATCTCGAGAAGAGTTGAAAGCTGGTTCTCAAACTATGATGATTCTTGGTTTAGGTCTAGTCTTCGTATTCTTGATCTTGGCTGCCTTGTATGAATCTTGGAAGGTTCCATTTGCCGTATTGTTCTCCGTACCATCTGGTATGATTGGTGCCGCTTTAGTACCATTCTTGTTGAACTTTACTGGTAGATATACCTTAGCTAACGATATTTATATGCAAATCGGTCTTTTGACATTGGTTGGCTTAGCAGCGAAAAATGCGATTTTGATCATCGAATATGCGAAGATTCGTGTTGACGAGCGCGGTATGAACGTAGTTGATGCTGCTATTGAAGCTGCAAAAATTCGTTTGCGTCCAATCTTGATGACATCCTTTGCTTTTATTCTTGGTGTATTCCCATTAGCTATCTCTACTGGTGCTGGCTCTGGCGCTCGTACATCTATGGGTATTACAGTAGTAGCAGGGATGACAACAGCAACATTATTTGGTATCTTTATCATTCCAATGTTGTTCATCATTATTGAAACACTTGGTCCTGGTTTGTTTACAAATCGTAAAAAAGACCATGAATGATTCCCTATATTAGCTGATAATGAGGAATGTTAAAAACACGTCACTACATAGTAGTGGCGTGTTTTTTTGTATAATTTATGGTATAATAATATAGTTAAAAATCGGATTGACCTAGGTCAATATAAAATGTGAAACTAAAAATAAAAGAGGTATATTATGAGTGACGTAAAAACATATGTAGCAGGTCATAAAAGCCCTGATACAGATTCTATTTGTTCTGCTATTTCCTTTGCAAATTTATTAACACAAATGGGCACACCAGCAACTCCAGTTTGTGCCGGTGAAGCAAACAAAGAAACAACATACATTTTGAACCATTTTGGTTTTGAACATCCGCAAATTGTTAAAAACTGGGAAGAGTTTGCGCCAGAAGGTGGCAACTTATACCTAACTGACCACAATGAATCTAAGCAAATCATCGATGGTTATAAATCCATGAATATGTGTGGCGTAGTTGATCATCATCGCATTGGTGATTTTGAAACTGATGGTCCTGTATTCATGCGCTTAGAACCAGTAGGTTGCTCCAATACAATTATTACTAAATTGTACATGGAAAACAATCAAGAAATTCCTAAAGGCATTGCTGGCTTGATGTTGTCTGCTATCATTTCTGACACTGTATTATTCCGTTCCCCAACATGCACAGAAACAGATAAAGAAATGGCACATAAATTGGTTGAAATCGCCGGTGTTGACATCGAGTCTTATGGTCTTGATATGTTAAAAGCTGGTGCTGATATTTCTGATTTGACTAATGATGATATCGTTCGTACAGATATGAAAGAATTCTCCGAAGCAGGTAAAACGATTTCCATCGGTCAAATTTCTGTTATGGATACAACAGATGTATTGGCTAAACAAGCTGAGCTTGTAGCTGCGCTAGAGGCTCTTCGCACTGCGAATAACTACGATGCATCTTACATCATGGTTACTAATATTCTTGATGAAAGTACTACATTGTTATTCAGCGGTGATGTAGAAGCTGTAGTAACAAAAGCATTTGAAAAAGAAGTTAAAGACAATGGCGTATTCTTGGCAAATACTATGTCTCGTAAAAAACAAATCGTACCACCAATTCTTGGGGCTATGAAATAGTATAGTAGTATACAAAGGGAAAAGAACGTTGCTTGCAACGTTCTTCTTCTCTATTTATATGATTATCAAACTATAGTATATGTAAGGTCGATAGGGGGGTTCCGATGAATTCATTATTAACAGGTTTAAATAAAGAGCAACAACAAGCCGTTCAACATACGGAAGGCCCTTTATTGATTTTAGCTGGTGCCGGATCTGGTAAAACAAAGGTTTTAACGGTTCGTATTGCACATTTATTGGCTCAAGGTGTCAATCCTTATGAAATCTTGGCTATTACGTTCACCAATAAAGCGGCAAAAGAAATGAAAAGTCGTGTAGAAGGTCTTGTAGGTGATGTAGCTAATCGTATTTGGCTCAGCACATTTCATAGCTTCTGTGCGAAATTCTTGCGTTTTGAGCTAGATAATTTCTTAGGTTATAACAGTAATTTTACAATCTATGATACATCTGACTCTCAAGCTGTTATTAAGGCTGCCTTAAAGGCATTAAACCTCGACGATAAATACTATCCCGTAGGCGCTATGATCGCTGCTATCTCAGATGCAAAGAATAAATTGTTATTTGCCTCTGATTTTAGAAAACAAGCACGGGACTTTTACCAACAAAAGGTAGCCGATGTATATGAATATTATGAACGGGAATTACGTAAAAATAATGCCTTAGACTTTGATGACCTTTTATTGGTGGCAGTAAAATTATTGCAATCTAATGAAGCTGTGCTAGATAAATATAGCAAGCGTTTTCGTTATGTCATGATTGACGAATATCAAGATACGAACCATGCTCAATATTTATTGGCAAAATTATTAGCTTCTCATTGGAAAAATATTGCCGTTGTAGGTGATGCTGACCAAAGTATTTACGCTTGGCGTGGTGCAGATATTCAAAATATCTTAGACTTTGAAAAGGATTATCCAAACTGTACATCTATTAAGTTGGAGCAAAACTACCGCTCTACAAAGGTTATCCTTGATGCAGCCAATGCGGTAATTGAAAATAACGAAGGTCGTCCAAAGAAAAACTTGTGGACAGATAAGACAGAAGGCGCTAAAATCCAGCATTTTACGGCGCAGTCTGAACATGAAGAAGCGGCTTTCATTGGAGATACTATTGCTAAAAAGCACGATATTCATGGTGTACCTTATGGAGATATGGCCATTTTGTATCGTACAAATGCTCAATCTCGTGTACTCGAAGAAGCACTGATTAAACGAGCTTTGCCATATACAATGGTAGGGGGCACAAAGTTCTATGATCGGAAAGAAATTAAAGATGTATTGGCTTACTTGCGCGTATTATATAATCCTTTCGATGATTTGAGCCTATTACGTATTATCAATGTACCTAAGCGTAGTATTGGTGCTACTACAGTGGCAAAACTACAAGATTATGCACGTGCAAATGGCACATCCTTGTTTATGACATTAACACAGTTACATCTGGTAGATACGATTAAAGGTAAGACAAAGGAAAAGTTAGAGGAGTTTGGTATCCTTATCTTTACTCTCGTAGCTGAAATGGAAGATAGAACTGTTCTTGATATCTTAGAATCTATTTTAGATAGAACAGGTTACTTGGCACAATTAGAAGAAAGTACAGATCCACAAGATCAGGCTCGCGCTGAGAATATCGGTGAGCTTTTATCTGTAGCTAAAGACTTCCAAGATACAAATCCAACTGGTACAGTGGAGGACTTCTTGGAACAAGTAGCCCTTGTTAATGATGTTGATTCCTTCGAGCAAGAAGAGTCTAAAGTGACATTAATGACATTACATGCTGCCAAAGGTTTGGAGTTTCCAATTGTATTCTTAGGAGGATTGGAGGAAGGTTTATTCCCTCATAGCCGCACCTTGATGAACCCTGAGGAAATCGAAGAGGAACGCCGCCTTGCTTATGTAGGTATTACTCGTGCTGAAAAGGAATTATATATTTCTAATGCCACTACGCGCACCGTATTTGGTCGCACTAGCAGCTATTTACCATCTCGCTTTATCGACGAAATTCCTGAAGAGTTAGTAGATGGTTTGCGTGCTAAGCGTAAAGTACCTGATGATATTAAGCGTCATGTGCCGCAACATATGAGTGTCACAAGCCGACCTGTTACGAAGCCAATTGTTCGCAATGAAGTAATTGCTGATTGGAAGATTGGTGATACAGCCATTCATAGTAAGTGGGGCAATGGTAAGGTTATCAATGTTGCTGGTGAAGGGGCTGGTATGAAGCTAACTATTGAATTCCCCACACAAGGTGTACGTGTGGTCATGGCTAAATTTGCACCGGTTAAAAAGGGATAAAACTTATGTATAGCAGTTAACCTCTTTACCTTGCTTGTATGGAACGTATAGATTGTTACTGCATAGTAAAAGGGATGTAATATGAATCCAAAAGATAGAATTAAAGAGTTACAACAAGAGCTAACTCATGCACAGTATTTATACTATGTAAAAGATGCTCCTACAATGAGTGACTTTGAATACGATAAAAAATATCGAGAGCTCGTTGATTTAGAAACAGCTCATCCTGAATATATTGTGCCATCATCTCCAACACAACGTGTAGGCATGAAGGTGGAAGGTTCCTTTGAAAAGGTCGTTCACGGCCGCCCTATGTTGAGCTTATCTAATGTATTTAGTGCTGATGAAGTGCGTGCGTTTGCAAATCGCGTAGAAAAGGAATTGGGCCATAAGCCTTCTGCTTATGTAGTAGAACTTAAAATAGATGGCTTAGCTGTTAATTTGCACTATGAAAATGGCATGTTTGTACGTGCTGTAACACGTGGTGATGGCCGTGTTGGTGAAGATGTTACAGCCAATGTACGAACAATTAAGTCCATTCCCTTATATCTAGAAAATGCACCTGAATTTATTGAGGTTCGCGGTGAAGCCTACATGCCTCATAGCGAATTTAAACGCATAAATGAAGAACGTGATGAAGAGGGCTTGCCAACCTTCGTAAATCCTCGTAATGCTGCGGCAGGCTCCTTGCGTCAACAAGATCCTGCTATTACAGCAAGTAGAAACCTAGCTTTCTTTGCCTATGCTATTGGCTCTGAAGAAGGTGCTAGTATTCATAGCCAAGAGGAATTACTTAAAAGCCTAGAAAGCTTTAAGTTCTCTGTAAATCCTCACTATCGCGTGTGTCAAACCATTGATGAAGTTATTGAAACTATCAATTATTGGGATGAAAAGCGTCATGACTTGCCTTACGACACAGATGGCATGGTAATTAAGGTTAATAGTTTTGACGACCAAGAGGTACTTGGCAGTACTGCAAAGGATCCTAAATGGGCAACAGCATACAAATATCCACCAGAAGAAGTGGAAACCATTCTTAAGGATATCACTATCAATGTGGGGCGTACGGGGGTTCTTACACCAACTGGTGAATTGGAATCTGTATTCGTATCCGGTACAAATGTAAGTCGTGTTACATTACATAATCAAGACTTCATCAATGAAAAAGATATTCGTATTGGTGACCATGTCATCATTCACAAGGCAGCCGAGATTATTCCAGAGGTTATCCGCGTAGTCCCAGAAAAACGAACTGGTTCTGAAGTGCCTTTCACAATTCCTAATACATGTCCTGTATGCGAATCGCCTACAGTTCGACGTGAAGGTGAAGCCGCTGTTCGTTGTACCAATAAACATTGTCCTGCCATTGAAAAGGAACAAATTATTCATTTTGCATCTCGCGATGCTATGAATATCGATGGTCTCGGTCCTAGTATTGTAGAAAACCTAATCAATAACAAATTAATCACCAATGTTGTTGATTTATATCATTTAACGGTCGAACAACTAGTTACCATGGACCGAATGGGTAAGAAGTCTGCTGAGAATTTGGTAAAAGCTATCGCAGATTCTAAATCTCGCGGATTAGATCGTGTACTATATGGTCTTGGTATTCGACTAATTGGATCTAAGGCAGCCGGAACAATTGCAAGTGTTGTAAAATCTATGGAACGATTCATGACTATTACTAAGGAAGAACTCGTTGCAGTAGAAGAGATTGGTCCTACAATGGCAGATAGTATTGTTGAATACCGTCAAGATCCTGCTCATGTAGAAATTATTGAAGGTTTAACAGCGGCAGGACTTAAGATGACTGTAGATGTTGTTGAAGCAGCAGACAACCATATGGAAGGCGAAATCGTCGTTCTCACAGGTAAACTTGAAGTTATGGGCCGCAGTGAAGCTGGTAAGATTCTTGAAGCTCATGGCGCAAAGGTAACAGGTTCCGTATCTAAGAAAACAACCCTTGTTATTGCTGGCGAAGACAGTGGTAGTAAGCTTACTAAAGCAAATGAATTGGGTATTCGCGTTATGAATGAAGAAGAGTTTGTAGAACTCCTACGCGAACTGGGAGAAGATATTTAATTTTTTGATGGGGCCCTGTTATATTAGTGTTAACTAGTAAAAAAGAAATTACTATACCTGTTTGCTCCGTCCTACGTAATGTCGCTGCACAGGTATAGTAATTTCTTTTTATTACATTTTATATAAAGAAGTCCCATCAAAAAATTAATTTTCTTATAAAAAGAACTCCAATAATCATGATATTTCGATCACGATTATTGGGAGACATAATTAGAACTTTTGATGTTTATCTGGTGGATTAAAGTATTCATTATATGAATTATAAAACGAGAACATAGCAGCAGTATATGCTGGAGATAAAAGTGCTGGAGTTGTTAAATTTCCAGAATAAGGTGTTGTGGATAATACATTACCAGAAAAATCATATGTTGGCATAGAATTAATCTTATGTTTTATACCTGCATATTTTAGGATTTTATTAGTAAACTCTGCTTTATTCTTACTTTTTTCTAAAGTTGAAGTTACATTCTGGCTGTAGTCGTAGAAATAAGTACTATTTATTTGTGCTATTGCACCTTTACTATAATCAACTAAATATAGAGATGAGTTTATGACATAATATGGAGGTGCATATCTTATAACATTGATACTACTAATATCTACGTATCCATCTCCTCTATTATCTGCATAGATGTATTTGAATCTTGTTGGATTATCCCTTATTTCTTGAAGTGAAATGGCATTAGTGGTGATAGGAAATAGTATTAATAATATATAGAAAAAGATTTTAATCATAGGATTAATACACTCCTTATAAGTTATTAGAATTTTTGAATTTTTGATGGAATATTGAAATAAGTATTATAAGATTTATAAAACGAATACATAGCGGATTCATATGCAGGCGATAATATTTTTGGAATCTTTGCCGATTCATTCCTTAAAATTGGACCTTGATATACCTCCCCGTTATAATTAAATATAGTTATTTTATTAGTTTTATATTTGATACCAGCGTATTGTGTGACTTGACTACCAAACTCCTGCTCTGAGTGCGTTTTTTCAAGTAAAGTTGATATGTTATTGTTATAATCATAAAAATATGTGTTATGCAATTCGGATAGAACATTATATTCATAAGATACTAAATATGATGTAGAGCTTATAACATAGTACGGTGGTGCATATCTAATGACATTAATAGTATCATTATCAACATATTGATCACCTGAACTATCTGAGTATACAAGTTTATATTTGGTAGGATTATTTCTTAATTCGTTTAATGATATAGCATTTGACGTAAGTGGTATTAGAATAAATAGTACTAATAATAAAAGTTTAGTCATGTATATTACCTCTTAAGCTAAGTTGCATTATATGTTTATATATTATTACTTTAATGATATATATACTAATGTAAAAATACAAGCAAAAGAGCTGACAAATTTTGTTTATAATGTTTATAGTTTAACATTAATCATAGATATGTTAATTTCTTTGAAAATAACACATCTATGCTTTATAATAAGTAATTATGAAAGGATGTGTTCCGATGAAAATCAGCCAAGAGGAAATTAAAAAAATCGCCTGGCTTTCACGTTTGGAAGTTAAGGAAGAACATATGGCACATGTAGAAAAAGAGTTATCCGATATCTTGACTTATGTTGCTGAACTAGATGCATTAGAGCTTAATGATGTAGAACCAATGGCTCATGCAGTACCATTGCACAATGTATTTAGAGAGGATGAAACAAAACCATCCTTAGACCATGATTTAGCTTTGTCCAATGCTCCAGAAGCAGAGGATGGGTACTTTAAAGTACCTCGCGTTGTACAAGAATAGGAGGTTTTGCTGTGGCAACAATTCATGAATTACACAAGAAACTAGTGAATAAAGAAATCAGCGCCGTTGAATTGACGAATGCTGTTATTGCACATAAAGCGAAAGTGGAACCGACTGTACATGCGTACTTATCCGATTCTCATGATCGTGCTTTAGCTACAGCTAAGCTTGTAGATGAAGCAATTGCTAAAGGTGAAGCTATTTCTCCATTGGCAGGTATTCCTGGTGCGATTAAAGATAATATTTGTATTAAAGATGAACCTGCAACATGTGCATCTAAAATGTTAGAGAACTTTGTACCTCCATACAATGCGTCTGTTATTGAACGTTTACAAGATAATCAATTTGTAAGTCTTGGTAAACTTAACATGGACGAATTTGCTATGGGTGGTTCTACAGAAAACTCTGCATTAGCAAAAACGACTAACCCTTGGAATGCAGATTGCGTACCAGGTGGTTCTTCTGGTGGTAGTGCTGCAGCTGTATCTAGTGGCTCTGCAATTTGGGCTCTTGGCTCTGATACAGGTGGTTCTATTCGTCAACCAGCGTCCTTCTGTGGCGTAGTAGGTTTAAAACCAACATACGGTAATGTATCTCGTTATGGCCTTATTGCCTTCGCATCCTCTTTGGATCAAATTGGGTCTATTACTCGTGATGTAACAGATGCTGCTTTAGTATTAAATGCCATCTCTGGTCATGATGCGAAAGACTCTACATCCATTCCAGGTGCTCGTGTAGACTACACTACAGCTCTTGTAAATGATGTAAAAAATCTTAAAATCGGTGTGCCAAAAGAATTCTTTGGCGAAGGTCTCAATAGCGAAGTTCGAAAAGCTATGGAAGAGGCTATCGAAACATATAAAAAATTAGGTGCTGAAATCGTTGAGGTTTCCTTACCTAACTCTAAATATGCGTTGTCTGCATACTATATCATCGCATTGGCAGAAGCTAGCTCCAACTTGGCTCGTTATGACGGTGTAAGCTATGGTATGCGCGTATCTGCAGATAACTTAGTAGATATGTCTACTAAAACTCGTACAGAAGGTTTTGGTCCTGAAGTACAACGCCGTATCTTGTTAGGTACCTATGTATTGAGCGCTGGTTACTATGATGCTTACTATTTGAAAGCATTAAAAGTACGTCGCCTCATTAAAAATGAATTTGATGAAGCATTCTCCAAAGTGGATTTGATTTTAACACCAACTGCACCTAATACATCTTATAAATTTGGTGAAAAAGCAAATGATCCATTGGCAATGTACTTAGAAGATATCTGTACAGTACCAGCAAACCTTGCAGGTATTCCAGGTATTAGCATCCCAGCAGGTATGAGTAGCAATAATTTGCCAATTGGCTTACAATTACTTGGCCCTGCTATGGGTGAAGAAACATTATTACGTGCTGCTTTCACATTTGAACAAGCACGTCCAGACTGTCAATTAGTAGCACCAACTGGGGAGGTTTCTCTATGAGTAGTAAATACGAAACAGTCGTTGGTTTAGAGGTTCATACAGAGCTTAAGACTAAGTCTAAAATCTTCTGTGGTTGTACCACTGAATTCGGCGGCGATCAAAATACACATGTATGCCCAGTTTGCCTTGGCTTACCTGGTGCTATGCCTGTGTTAAATAAACAAGTAGTAGAATTTGCTATCAAAGTTGGTTTAGCATTGAACTGTGAAATTCTAAACTTTAATAAATTTGACCGTAAAAACTACTACTATCCAGATTTGCCTAAAAACTATCAAACATCTCAATATGATTTGCCAATTTGCTTAAATGGTCATTTGGACATTGAAGTAAATGGTGAAACTAAACGCATTGGTATTACGCGTATTCACATGGAAGAAGATGCAGGTAAACTCGTTCACAGTGGTAACACTATTTCTGATTCTAAATCTTCTAACGTTGACTACAACCGTACAGGTGTTCCTCTTCTTGAAATCGTATCTGAACCAGATATTCGTTCTGGTGCAGAAGCAAGAGCATATGTTGAAAAACTACGTTCCATCTTGCAATACTTAGAAGTATCTGATGGTCGTATGGAAGAAGGTTCCTTGCGTGGTGACTGTAACGTATCCGTACGTTTGCGCGGTACTAAAGAGTTTGGTACACGTACAGAAACTAAGAATGTTAACTCCTTAACAGCTATTCAAAAGGTTGTTGAATATGAAGCCTTGCGTCAAGCTAAGTTGATCGAAGCTGGCGGCAAAGTAGATCAAGAAACACGTACTTGGGATGATGCTCAAGGCATTACTATTGGTATGCGTAAGAAAGATGAAGAAAACGATTACCGTTACTTCCCTGAACCAGACTTGGTACCAATTGTAATTACGGACGAAAAAATCGAAGAAGTACGTCGTGCGTTACCTGAATTGCAAGATGCTAAGATTGAACGCTTTGTATCTGAATATGGTTTGTCTCGTGAAGATGCAACAATCCTTACTGTATCTCGTAAAACTGCAGATTTCTTAGATGCTACTGTAAAAGCAGGTGCAGATGCTAAGACTGTGGCTAACTGGATGCTTGGTGACTTGTCCAAGATGATTAATGAAAGTGGTTTAACATTCGCTGAATCTAAAGTAAGCCCAGAAAACTTGGCTGGTATGATTGCCCTTATCGATAAAGGTACAATCTCTGGTAAAATTGCGAAAAAAGTTATCGTATCCATGTGGGAATCTGGCAAGGATGCTGATACTATCGTAAAAGAAGAAGGTCTTGTTCAAATCACAGATACTGGTGCTATTGAAGAAATCGTTAAGCAAGTTATTGCTAATAATCCACAACCAGTGGCAGATTTCAAAGGTGGTAATGGTAAAGCTATTGGCTTCTTAGTAGGTCAAGTTATGAAAGAATCTAAAGGCCGTGCTAACCCAGGTATGGTAAATCAATTGCTTCAAAAATACTTGAAAGACTAATTTGCCCGTTAGCCTATAGTCATATAAGCAATACAAACAAAAATATCCCCTATAGATATATGAATTTATATCTATAGGGGATATTTATTTGCATTTTTATCAGAGAAATATGGTATAATAAGTTGTATAAAATTAATTATTCTTTTGGTCATATAAAGGACGTAACGATGTCTGATCAACACAATACAAATAACAATCAAAATACATATAGAAATAATGAACGTAGCGATAGCTTTGGTAGTAATGCTCACTTCGGAGAGCCAAATACACGGGTATTATCTGATGATGAACGCCGTGACTTTGATGGTGTAACCATTGAAGAGGTAGGAGACTCTGTTCATGTGGACTCTACACCTAGCAATATGAACGAAGAGTATCAACGCGGTGAAGAGTACAATCAATATGGCCCTCATGTTAAGGTGTATAGCTTTAATAGTACAAGCTGGCTTAGTCGCATCATTTTGATTATCATATTAGCTGTTGTTTTAGCAGCTGTAGTATTCTTCGGTGGCATTATCCTCTCTGTAGTAGGGGTTGTCATTTTAGTGGGTGCTATTGTTTCCTTTATCTTTGGCCTCTTTTAATGGTATAATATATATATTATGACTAGACGGTGGCTGAGCCATTCGATGATTTAAAGGGGACCTATGAACGTAGTTTTATCCACATTAAACTCAAAATTTATACATTCCTCCCTGGCTTTGCGGTATCTCAAAGCCTACGGGCAGGCTCACGGACAGGCATACGATATAGTAGAATATACTATTAATATGCCTGTTTTACATATTCTTAGCGATATTACAGAGCGCAATATAGATGTATTGGGCTTCGCTTGCTATATTTGGAACATCGAAATGACCTTACATGTGGTGGACATGGTGAAAGCCGTTCGACCAGATATTAAAATTATCTTAGGCGGTCCGGAGGTATCTTTCACTGCTGATGAAATTCTAAATCGTTGTCATGCTGTAGATTATGTTGTACAAGGCGAAGGGGAAGAAGCTTTCTATCAACTCATTAGTGCATTACAAAATGGGAAGGATGGATTAGAAGAAGAAATCCCTGGGGTACGAGGATGTCATATTTCAGGCAAACTTATGGGCTCTACAGAGGCTGTAGAGGTTAAAGATCTTAGTACCATTCCATTCCCATATGTGGAAGAGGATATGGAGGATTTAGAACATAAAATCATCTATTATGAATCTTCTCGCGGATGTCCATTCTCTTGTCAGTATTGCTTATCTGGTAATAAGAATACAGTACGGTTCTTCCCACAGGAGAGAACCTTCAAAGAGTTACAATGGTTTATCGATCACAAGGTGAAACAGGTTAAATTTGTAGATAGAACATTTAACTGTGCACCACATCATCATCGCTCTATGATGGAATTCATGCGTGATGCAGATACAGAGACGAACTTCCATTTGGAAATGGAACCAGAACTCATGACGGAGTGGGAAACACAAATTCTCTGTGAAACACCACCAGGCCGTATTCAAATCGAAGTGGGCGTACAAAGTACACATAAGAAAACCTTGGATGCTATTAATCGTTACAATGATTGGCCGTACATTCAAAAGGCTATCCGTCCTATTATTGAGGCCGGTCGTACACATGTACATATGGATTTGATTGTAGGATTACCACATGAAAATAGAGAACGATTTGGACAATCCTTTAATGATCTCTTTAGCTTGCAACCTCATGCGCTACAAATAGGTTTCTTGAAACTATTAAAAGGCTCTGGTGTACGCCGCATGGAGGAATACCAATATATTAGTGATCCTTTAGCACCTTACGAGGTTTTAAGTACCCATGTATTGCCATATAAAGACGTTCGTTTCTTGAAGCACTTTGAAGATGTATTTGAACGCTTCTATAATAGCGAGCGTTTTAGAACTGTCTTTGGTTATATTGGTAGTAAGCTTATTAAGGAACATACTGATACATCCATAACTGGTGAAGATACAGTAACAAATCATGTACCACCAATGAAAAAGTATGATCCAACTAAAGTGGAGCCTAAAAAAGATGCTTTTTCTTATTTCTGTGAAATGACACAAGCTTGGCTCGATGCAGGCAATCACAAGGTTAACTTGAAAGATATCGACCAAATCGAGTTCTTGTATAATTTCTTCTTGTCTAAAGGCGACAAAGTAGCAGCTGAACTATTGCAATATGATACACTTGTTAGCTATCGAGGTAAGGTTCGCAGCGAAGCCGTTGGCTTACCAAAACAAACAAAAGAGTTTTTACAAGAAGGGGAAGCATTCTGGCGCAACGAAGAGATTGCATCTCAGTATATTCCAAACTATACATTTAAAGAATGGCGCAAAATTCGCCAACAATACGTAGAAATGCCAATGTCTGAAGATACGGCACATGTATTAGGCATAGAGAATGTACCTAATACACCATTTACAGTAATTATTGACGTTAATAAAGAGGTAAAACCATTTATACGTCCTGAAATAGAGGCTTGTTAGTAACATAAAAATAATTTATCTAATTTTTGATAATTGAGATATTACATAACAAGCGATGATTGGTTAGTTAAATAGGAGTGTTATGACCGATACAACGAGACCAAAACGATACCGCATGGTATCTAAATATTATAAAGAAACCTATGGGGAAAAGGTTTATAAATTGCCTGTGGCGTTGCCTTTGACTTGTCCTAATCGAGACGGTTCAGCTGGCGTAGGGGGCTGTACCTTCTGCGGAGAAATTGGTGCGGGCTATGAAAATCGTCCTGCTTGGATGACAGTGCGTATGCAATTAGAGGAAAACATTGCTCACATAGGTCCTAAATATAAGGCGAAAAAATTTATACCCTATTATCAAAACTTTAGTAATACCTATTTGGGACTTGATGATTTTAAAAGCTATATGGAGCAAGGCTGCATCGACGAAGCGGTAGGTATTGCTATTGCGACGCGACCAGACTGTATTGCCGATGAATACTTAGACATATTGGCTGATATTAGAAATCGCTTTCAAAAGGATATCTATATTGAATTAGGCTTGCAAACGGTCAATTATGATACATTAGAGAAAATTAATCGAGGCCATGATTTAGCACAGTTTATTGATGCTGTACTACGTATTAAACGATATGGATTTAATGTAACAACCCATATGATAGTAAATCTTCCATGGGATACTATGAAGGATACTATTGAAGGGGCCCGTATCTTATCAGCGCTCGGCGTAGATCAAGTTAAATTACATGCCTTGTATATCGTTAAAAATACATTGATGGCTAAGTGGTATCAAGAAGGTCAGTTCACCTTAATCAGTGCAGAAGAATATGCTGACCGCGTAGTCAATTTTGTCCGTCATTTACACCCTGACATTGTATTACAACGTCTTGTTGGGCGAGCGCCTGAAGATAATACGTTATTTACAAATTGGTCTATGGGATGGTGGCGAGTTCAAGACTTAATTGATGATAAATTAGACGAACTGGATGCCCATCAAGGTGATTTATGTGATTATTTAAACGGCAAAGCCGTTCGTAAGTTTATAGATTAGGAGGTTGTATGAGCGAACAAGTATTTACATTTCCTACATATGACCTAGCACAATCCATACTAGGTCAACATAATCGATATTTGCATATGATGCTTGAAGTCATCTCTGTAGATGTAGTGGCACGCGGGGATACTGTGGTTATCAAAGGCGATGAAAAGCAAGTAGAGGCCCTGTATCGTACGTTAGAGGAACTGGTATTTTTATATCGTGAAGGTAGTACCATTACTGAGTCCCAAGTTCGTATTGCGGCCAAACTCGTAGCGAACGGTAAAGCTGATGCTGTACATACTATGTTTGAAGATACCTTATCTGTTAATATGCGCGGTAAAAATATTACGCCTAAAACGGAAGGTCAGAAATACTATGTAGATAGCATCCGTAAAAATACCATTACCTTTGGTATAGGCCCCGCTGGTACAGGTAAAACATTCCTAGCCGTAGCGTTAGCCGCATTCTATTTAAAAAACCGCAATGTAGATAAAATCATTTTGACTCGTCCTGCTGTAGAGGCTGGTGAACGATTAGGCTTCCTACCTGGTGAATTACAAGACAAGGTAGATCCTTATTTGCGACCTCTTTATGATGCATTACATGAAATGTTTGGCATCGAGCAAGTACAACGCTTTATGGAGCGCGGTACTATCGAGGTAGCACCATTAGCATATATGCGTGGTCGTACCTTAGAAAACGCCTTCGTTATTCTAGACGAAGCTCAAAATACGACGGCTGAGCAGATGAAGATGTTCTTAACACGTTTAGGTAACAACTCTAAAATGGTAGTCAACGGTGATAAGACACAAATTGACTTGCCACCACGTGTTGTGTCTGGTCTTGGCGAGGCTGAAAAGGTATTGCGTCATGTACCGGGGATTAATATGGTTTACTTTAGCGATCAAGACGTTGTTCGTCACGATTTAGTTGGTCGTATTGTAAAAGCTTACGATCAGTATCATGAACGTAAATTAGCTGGTGAGACTGCGGAAACTAAAGCAGCATCTAAAGACCATGTAGCGAAAGGATAAGCATGTATATACATATTAGCTATGATGAAGGAATTCGAGAGGATTCCAATATTGAGGCTGTTATACGCAAGGTCTGTGATGAAGTGAGTCGCGTATATGGTCTTGAAGAGGATGAAATGAGTATTTTGCTCTGCGATAATGCTAAGATTCACGAGCTTAACAAAGAATATCGCGGCATCGATAGACCTACCGATGTATTGTCCTTTGCCCTTAATGAAGGGGATGATTACGAAGGCAGTGAAGAGGAACATCACTTACTTGGTGATATGATTATTTCTTTAGAGCGCACTCGTGAACAGGCTATCGAATATGGACATAGCTTTGAACGAGAATTAGCGTATTTAACGACTCACAGTTGCTTACATATCTTAGGCTATGACCATATGAACGACGAAGATAAAAAAGAGATGCGTACTGAAGAAGAATTTATCTTAGGTAATCTCGGTTATGTGCGGGAGGATGCACCATATAATGAATAAGAACGAACATTTTAAATCTGGCTTTGTTGCCGTTGTAGGACGCCCTAATGTTGGTAAATCTACATTAATTAATGCCCTTATTGGCGACAAAATCGCTATCGTATCCGATAAGGCTCAAACAACGCGTAACCGTATTATCTGTGTATATACAGATGAAGCAAAACAAATCGTTTTCATGGATACACCAGGTGTACATAAGCCAAAACATAAATTAGGTGAATTCATGGTAGATGCTGCCATTGAGTCCTTGAAAGAAACGGAAGCTGTTTTATTTGTAGTAGCAGGTAATGAAAAGCGCGGTCCTGGGGACAACTTCATTATTGAACAATTGAAACGTGTAAAAGTTCCTGTATTCTTAGTAGTTAACAAGATTGATACCCTTAAAAAAGAAGAGCTCTTGGAAGCCATTGTTTCTTATCAAGATGCATATCCATTTGCAGGGGTCATTCCTATTTCTGCTAAAGATAAAGAGAACTTAACTGAAGTTCTTAAGGTATTAGAGGAAACATTACCTGAAGGTCCGCAATACTTCCCAGAAGATATGATTACGGATCAACCAGAACGTTTAATCATTTCCGATATCGTACGCGAAAAAATCTTATTGTCTACACGGGATGAAATTCCTCATGCTATCGCTGTAGACGTAGATGAAATGAAAACACGTGATGATGGCACAACCTATATTCGCGCTACTATCTACTGTGAACGAGATTCCCAAAAGGGTATCATCATCGGTAAAAAAGGGGCCTTGTTAAAACAACTCGGCGCTGAAGCGCGTGCAGATATTCAAAAACTATTGGCTACAAAGGTATACTTAGACCTTTGGGTTAAGGTTAAAAAGGATTGGCGTAATAAATCTGGCATGTTATCTGAACTTGGTTATAGAAAATAATTTTTGCTATAATAAAAACTAACTTGTTTTCTCAATTGTACGAAAGGAATTAAGATGGATAGTGTAGATGGCCTGTTACCCATAGGGTTTGGTCTTGTATGTATATTTTTAATTAACTTTTTTGTGGTTGCAAAGTTCTCCTTTGCTCGTCTTCGTAAAGAGCATGTAGAGGATATGGATATCCTTTTGGAAAAGGATCGAGAGTTTTTATTAAAGCTCTATCAAAACCCTGAGTATTTCTTGAATACGACGCAGTTTTTGATTTTATTCTTTATTTTGGCTCTTGCTGGTACAGGCACTTATGTATTTGATAATATCGTAGATCAACTTGTATCGGTATTTAATGTGCATAGTACATGGATGCACTTCGTACTAGATATACTTTTATTGCTATTTATTAGCTTAATAGTTCTTATCTTTGGTGAAATCGTACCTAAAGCATTAGGTTTATCCTTCCCAACAAAGTACGTAAATACATATTGTCGTATTGTAGTAGCGGCAGGTCGTTTGGTATATCCGTTTATTTGGATTGCTAGCAAAATCTCCACAGTTATTTTGGGCTTTTACAAAACAAAATATTTAACAGAACTAGATCTTGTATACTCTGAAGAAGAAATTCGTATGATGATTTCTCGAAGTCATGAAGAAGGTCAACTAGACCAAGTGGAATCTGAATTGATCGACAATGTATTTAACTTTGTGGACCGTAGAGCCAAAGAGGTTATGGTACCTCGTCAAGATGTGGACTGTATTTTCGTTGAAGACGGTTACGATGAAGCGATGAAATTTATTCGTTCTAAAGCACATACACGTTATCCTCTATGTGTAGAGGATAAGGATCATATCATCGGTCTTGTTCATATTAAGGACCTCATGGAACGTCCTAATCAAGCGCGTAAGGATTTGCGTAATGTTAAACGAGATATTTTAACTGTGCCAGAAGTAATGAAATTATCTACATTACTACAATACATGAGAACTCGCCGTATTTATCAAGCTGTTGTTGTAGATGAGTACGGTGGTATGGTTGGTCTCGTAGGGCTTGAAGATATTATTGAAGAGCTCGTTGGGGATATTCAAGACGAACATGAACCACACTTACCAGCTAAAATCGCTTATGCAGATGGGTCCTTCGAGTTTGATGGCAAGGTCCTCGTAGATGAAGTAGAAGAAATGATGGACGTTGAAATTGACGATTCTGACTCTGATACAATCGGTGGCTATGTATTTGGTCTCTTAGAACGGACGCCAATCGTTGGTGATACGGTCGATGCATTGGGATATACCTTTGAAGTAACACAAATGCAAGGGTATCGCGTTTCTCGTATTAAAGTAACACCTTTACCTGAAGAGGAAACAACGGAAGAAGAACATGAAGAAGCTTAATGGTGGTTTTAACACACCTGCCATCGTCATTAGTCGAAAAAAATATAAGCTATACTCCGTATTTACTTTTATCACACCTAGCTTAGGACTCATTCGTGCATCCATCCCGCATAAGCGTATGATGACAATGCGTAACAGTTCCTATTTACGTCCCTTTAGTGCCATGTATATCACAGTGGTACCTGATGGTGAATATGTAAATGTAACACAAATTGATGGTTCCTATGTGGTAGAATCATTAGATGTTAATTTAGATAATATTGCTTATGCTGCAGTGGCCAGTGAGCTTATTCAAGAACTATTTGCAATGTATGATGTAGATCGCAAGGTGTTTGATACCGTTGTAAACTATTCCAAGCAAATACGGCGCCGAAATGTACAGCTAGGAACGATAATGTTAGGATGGCAATTACTATCCCTCGCAGGGGTTGTGCCTAGTGCTAATGCTTTTTCACATCAAGATGGTATCGATCCATTCTGGATACAGTTGAAAGAAACGACAAATCTTAGCATTTCTCCTTCTGTAAAAGCTGGATTACCTCAAATTCTCGGATATCAGTGGGGTGAAGACACGCCTATAGAACTTCCCAAAACAATATGGAAGGAACTAGAAAAACTATTATTGGCATACTGCGAGCAAGAAATCGGTAAACCATTACAAAGCGTTAAGTTTTTAAATTCTATAATTTAATGATAGTAAAAGGCAGTTTGAGAAATCAAACTGCCTTTTGTTGAAATATATATGAGGTACTAAATGGATATAATATTCTCTTCGTTGCCTATAGAAAAAATAAATGAAGATAAAACTTTAGATTTACAAGAAATTCAACAGATATATAATTTTCTTTTAACTAATGACTATTATATATCTGCTGATTATGGGGTAATAAATAAGTTATTTCAAACGATGGTTTTAAATAATAGTTGGGATCAAAAAATGGCACTTAGATACTTTGACTATTTATGTTTCTTAAGTTGGGAATATGAAGCCATCATTGTTAGAGATCTTCTATTAGATAATCATATTAGCTTAGCTGGGGAATTTTGTTTAGAAACAGAATTAGTAAAAGATGGACTAAGTTATTTTAGAGATGATGCCATTTGGAGGGGAAAGGATTATGATAGTGACACTATTCCGGCATCTATGTCTGAATGGGCCATTTATTATGATGAACAAGATCAAAGGTTTCATAAAGTGAAACCATCAATGATAGAAAATATTATCATTAAGGTAATTGATGCTGAAAAGGGTATTTATATGATTGAAAAAAGATAATCCAAATAGACATTTGTACATCTGTAGTTGACACTTTTAATAACAATTATTTATAATATAACAATGTTATATTATAAGTTTTTATAGGAGGTCATTATGCAGCTTTTGGGAAATCTCAAAATACATTTTCTAGCGCTCGTACTAACTGTAGTCGCTGAATTTATAGGCATAAAAAAACTAGGTCCCGTTGTATTATTGCCATTATTGTACACATTGGTTCTAGGTTTATTAATTTCTATTCCTAAGTTTAAAATTCTTACTATTAAACAGATGGAAAAATCCGCTGATTATATCGGTATTGCCGTTATGATCTTGATGGTAAAAGTAGGTTTAGGTATCGGACCAAATCTTGGTATTCTTACAAGTGCAGGCTGGGCATTGTTATTACAAGAGCTTGGTCATTTCTTTGGTACTATTGTATTCGGTTTACCAGTAGCTTTATTAGTTGGTATGCGTCGTGAAGCAGTAGGTGCTTGTTACTCCGTAGACCGTGAGCCGAACGTAGCGATTATTATCGACAAATTTGGCTTTAGCTCTCCTGAGGGCCGTGGTGTTATGGGCATGTACATCTGTGGCGTTCTTATCGGTGCTATGTGGTCCTCCGTATTGGCTGGTATGTTGGCACAATCTGGTTGGTTCCATCCATTGGCATTAGCTATGGGCGCTGGCGTAGGTAGTGCTAGTATGATGGCTGCCGCTACGGCTCCAATCATTGCAGTTTATCCGGATTACGAACAACAAATTATGGCTCTTGCAGGGGCTGCAAACTTGTTAACTACCGTTCTAGGCGTATACTTTGGCCTATTTGTTTCTTTACCAGTTATGGAAAAAACATACAACTTCTTTACAGGGCGTACCCGTGAACAGGATTTAGCAGAGGAGGCAGCAAATCATGAGTAAAAGCGAAAAATTAACACAATTTGTCATCGTTATTTGTATTGCTGCTATCATTACTGCAGTAGGTAATGTAATGGATGGTAAACATCTATTTAGTGATAGCTTAGTTGGCGTAGCTATCTTGGCAGCCCTTGCTACGATTGGTGCTTTGATATCTTACTTGCCATATGCTAATAAATTACCTATGGTATTCTGGGTTTCCTTAGTCGGTGTTGTTGCATCCTTACCAGGTATGCCTGGTCAAGAATGGATCATTGCTAAAACTAGCCAAGTAACATTCCTTGCTACTACAACACCAGTACTTGCTTATGCAGGTTTATCCTTAGGGAAAGACCTTGGTGCATTCCGTCGCTTATCGTGGCGCATTATTCCTGTTGCACTAGCTGTAACAGCAGGTACTTTCATCTGTGCAACAGCATTAGCCCAATTAGTACTTCATTTAGAAGGTTTAATTTAATACAAAATCATAATGTTAGATGTCTAAATTATGTTAAGATATAATTATAGATTTATATTTTAGAAGATATCTATATATCATGATGACATGATCGACCGTATTTTATACGGTCGATTTTATAAAGGAGATAGTATGAGCCGTATGACAAAGGAAGAAGTTAAACAACGTGTTTGTAAGGCTATTGTTGATGCACAACCGCGTTTACGAGAATTGGCTGAATCTATTATGGCTGAACCTGAACTAGGTTTTAAAGAGGTAAAAACCTCTAAAAAGGTTCAAGCTATGTTTGATGAACTTGGCATTTCTTATACTACAGGGCATGCATTGACAGGTGTAAAAGGTAGAATGAAAGGCCGAGATAGTAAATATACGGTTGCAATGGTGGGAGAATTAGATGCCATTCTCTGTCCTCGCCATCCTCGTGCCGATGATTTAACAGGGGCTGCTCATTGCTGTGGTCATAATGTACAAATTACTAATATGTTTGCCGTAGCTATAGGCCTACAAGCAGTGATGGACGAATTAGCAGGCGATGTTGTACTATTTGCTGTCCCTGCAGAGGAAATGATTGAAATTGATTACCGCAATAAATTGCGTGAACAAGGTAAGCTTAAGTATATGGGTGGTAAGCAACAGCTCATTTATGAAGGTGCTTTTGACGATATCGATATGGCTATGCAAATGCATGTGGAGACTGCCAAAACTCCAGCTGGTGAAATGGGGCTTGGTAGCACCTCTAATGGTTTCGTATCTAAGCTGATTGAGTATCATGGCAAGGTGGCTCATGCGGCTCAAGCACCTCATGAAGGCATCAATGCTCTTAATGCTGCTTTGATGGGTGTTATGGGGGTTAACTCCATTCGTGAAACTTTCAAAGAAAGCGATTATTTCAGATTCCATCCCATTATTAATCAAGGGGGTACATTGGTAAATTGTGTGCCTGATTATGTTCAAGTTGAAAGCTACGTGCGTGCTTCTAATATTGAAGCTATTGTAGATGGCAATCATCGTGTTAACAGAGCCTTAAAAGCCGGTGGCGATGCAGTAGGGGCCACATGTGTTATTAATGACCTACCTGGTTATTTACCAATGCGTAATGATGAACGTATGAATGCTTTATTACGTGAAAATTCAAATCCTATCTTTGGTAAAGCCAATGTATACCAAGGTCCACATATTACAGCTAGTACAGATATGGGAGACGTATCTCACTTGATGCCGGTTATCCATCCATGGGTTGGCTGTATCAGTGGTGTACTACACAGTGCAGAATATGAAATCTCTGTACCTGACGTAGCGTACATTAAAACAGCACAAGCCTTGGCTATGACAATCGTAGATTTACTATATGATGACGCAGCAGGCGCTAAAGAGGTATTAGACAACTTTACACCAGCATTAAACAAACAAAGCTATATTGAACTCTTAGATCGTATTGCTAAGGGAACTTAATAGCAATTGTATACTTTATAAATTATAAGACTTACTTAGTATTCATAATCATCATATTTTTATATTGACTTCTTGACAGATATCTTTATATAGAAGATGATATAAATATATTTTTATTATATTGGTGTAGTGGAGAAAGATAATGCAATTAGAAATAAAAAATATCGGTAAAATAAAATCTGCTACTTTAGAATTTAATGGAATTACTGTTGTTGCTGGTAATAATAATACTGGTAAAAGTACTATCGGCAAGGTATTATTTGCTTTATTTTCAAAGTTTAATAATATTAATGAGGCTATTGATAAATATAAATATGATGCAATTATTGCTAGAGTCTTTAAAGAGCTCTCTACTTATGACTTGGATGATTCTATTATTCTTGGGTCACCAGCTTTAATACAAATGTTTAAACGTGGGAATTATCAGAGTTCACAATCTATATTAAAATTTTTAGAAGGGTTAATATCTGATAGAACTCTAGAGTTTATACGTTCAAATATTGATAACATGATTGATAATTCTTCGAAAGAGATTGAAGAATTAGATGTTAAGAGAATAAAAGCTGAAATTATTAGTAATTATTTTAATGATATATTTGACAATCAAATTAATAATATGAGTATTTCTGAATCAGCATATATTGATTTGCTAATAAAAAACAAGCACATTAAAGCTGAATTTATCGAAAATACTTGTACAGTTGTTCAAGATGATATTAAATTAATTAATAAGGCCATTTATGTAGATGATCCTTATATTATAGATTCTAGAATTATTAGATCAACTAATTCTCTTAGAGGTCGTAATGAAATTAATAATAACCTTATTAAGTTATTACATTCTAAGGAAGACGAAGAACAAATAATTGAGCAAATTATAGCTAAAGATAAGTATGCAGAGATAGAAGAAATGATTAATTTAGTTATAAAGGGCCAATTAATCTTAAAAAAAGATGGGCGATATACTTTAAAAAATAATGAATATCCTGAAGGGATAAATGTTTCTAATTTATCTACAGGTTTAAAGTCATTTTTAATCATAAAGAAATTAATAACTGATAACCTAATAGTAAATCGAGATATTCTTATTTTAGATGAACCAGAAATTCATCTTCATCCTGAATGGCAAATTGTATATGCTGAGCTATTGGTTTTGTTACAAAAATATTTTGATTTAACAATATTATTAACTACTCATAGTCCATTCTTCTTGAGAGCTATAGAAGTTTTTTCAAAAAAGTATGAACTTAATCAAAAATGTAAATACTACTTATCAAAAATTGGAACTGATTCACTGATTACTTTCTCTGAAGTTGAAAATACCACTGAAATTTATCAGAAAATGGCTAATACTTTTTCTATATTAAATAATATTTCTGATGAGTTAGATTGTAATTAGATTAATAATATGGGGGCTGTTTTATGTGTTGTCAAGTCATAGAGTTCCTAGATAATCATGATGCTGAACTAAATACTATCACTGAATTAGCTAAAGATGATTGTAGAAATGATAATTCATGGTGTAGATGTGAGTTATTTGCATATGACTATGATAAATTTATGCAAAATTTTTGTAATCAGTTAAGGATTAAATCTTTTGCTAGTGTAGATGCATTAGTTAAGAATAATAACTGGATCAACCTTATAGAGTTTAAAAATAGTGATTGTAGAAATAAAGATACTCGTTCTAAAACCAAAAGAAAGTTAGCCGATACAATACATTTTTTTGAGAAATGTATATTAAATGATTTTGTTATTTCTCAATCAAATTTAAAATATAGGTTTATACTTGTTTTTAATCCCGGTGATGAATCTACTGAGTTTAATAATGGATATGAGTCTTTAAATAGGGAAATTAATATACTTGGAGGATTAGACTCACCATCAAAAGAGCGTCTTAGAGGGATAGTTGATTATTGTAATACTTTAAGATTATGTCATGATATAAAAATACTTACTGTTGATGAGTTTTTGACTTCTATAAATGAATATGTTCCTTGTTAAGAATAATATATATATATATAAGGACATTTTTATATATTATTGACATTTTTCCCTCTGTATTGCTACAATATTGTGTATAATATATGCGATGAAGCAGAGTAGTAAACCTCTCTAGCG
Organism: Veillonella fallax; assembly: GCF_020687175.1. Classification (NCBI taxonomy): domain Bacteria; kingdom Bacillati; phylum Bacillota; class Negativicutes; order Veillonellales; family Veillonellaceae; genus Veillonella; species Veillonella fallax. The sequence continues at coordinate 169,973 of NZ_JAJEQD010000001.1, forward strand.
AGTGAGGATGGTGTAAGCTCACATTTGGTTGAAGGCGCTGTAGAGCATTGGCAGGAACGCAGGTATCTGTTAGTAAAGGCCAACATAGAAAAAAGAGGGCGCAAGCCAAATAGGGTGGAACCGCGGGTATACTCGTCCCTGTAACGTTTTTCGTTACAGGGACTTTTTTGTTTGTAACGAAATGGTTGATTTTATGTCGGTTGTGTAAAGTGGAGGCAGCAATGACATTTCAAGAGATTATTTTAAATCTACAAAAATTCTGGAGCGATCAAGGTTGTATCGTTCAAAATCCATATGACATCGAAAAAGGCGCAGGTACAATGAACCCTGCTACATTCTTACATGCTATTGGTCCTGAACCATGGGCTGTATGTTATGTAGAGCCTTCTCGTCGTCCAGCAGACGGTCGTTATGGTGATAACCCTAACCGTTTGTTCCAACATCATCAATTCCAAGTTATTGTGAAACCATCTCCAGATAATATCCAAGAATTGTACTTACAATCCTTGGCTACATTAGGCATTCACGCTGAAGATCACGATATCCGTTTTGTTGAGGATAACTGGGAATCTCCAACATTGGGCGCTTGGGGACTTGGTTGGGAAGTATGGCTCGACGGTATGGAAGTAACGCAGTTCACATATTTCCAACAAGTTGGTTCCATCGACTGTAAACCAGTATCCGTTGAAATTACATATGGTTTAGAACGTTTAGCTATGTACATTCAAGGCGTAGAAAACGTATATGATCTTAAATGGAATGAAAACGTTACATACGGCGATGTTTGGCATGCCAATGAAGTTGAGCAATCCGTATATAACTTTGAATTAGCTGATACAGATATGCTATTCAAATTGTTTGATATGTACGAAGCAGAAGCAAAACGCGTTTGCGAAGCGGGCTATGTATTACCAGCTTACGACTATGTATTGAAATGTTCCCACACATTCAACTTGCTTGATTCCCGTGGTGCTATTTCTATCAGCGAACGTACTGCTTTCATCGGCCGCGTACGTGCATTAGCTCGTATTTGTGCACAGCAATACCTTGCTAAACGCGAAGAATTAGGTTTCCCACTTTTGAAAGGAGATAAATAAGATGGCAAAGGATTTATTATTTGAAATCGGTGCAGAAGAAATTCCTGCCGGCTTTATGCCAAATATCTTAGGTCAATTGAAACAATTGGCTGAAACAAAATTAAATGATGCCCATCTTCCTTTTGAAAGCATCGCAACCTATGGTACACCACGTCGTTTGGCTCTTATCGTGAAAGGTCTTGCTGACACATCTGCTGAAATCAGTGAACGTCATAAAGGTCCTTCTGCATCCATCGCCTATGATGCTGACGGCAATGCTACAAAAGCAGCTATCGGCTTTGCTCGTGGTAAAGGTCTTGATGTAGCTGATCTCGTTGTAGAAGACGGCTATATTTACGCTGAAACTAAAACGGCAGGCGTACCTGCAAAAGATATTGTTACAGACATGTTGCCACAATTGATTACAGGTCTTAATTTCCCTAAATCCATGCATTGGGGTAATTTAGATGCTAAATTCGTACGTCCTGTACGTTGGCTTGTAGCATTACTTGATGAAGAAGTAATTCCTGTAGAATTTGCTACTGTAAAATCTGGTAATGTAACACGTGGACATCGCTTCTTAGGTGCTGATGAAATCACTATCAAAAATGCAGCATCCTATGTAGACACATTAAAAGAAAACTTTGTTATGGTTGATCAAGACGCTCGTCGTGAGTTGATTTCCAAACAATTACATGATATAGCAGCTTCTAAAAATGCATCCATCGTTTGGGATGATGATTTATTAGAAGAAATTAACTATCTTGTTGAATGGCCTACAGCATTGTGCGGTGGCTTCGAGGAGTCCTACTTGGCACTTCCTGATGCAGCTATTATTACACCAATGAAAGACCATCAACGTTACTTCCCATTAGTTGACCAAGAGGGCAAATTGTTGCCAATGTTCTTAACAGTTCGTAATGGCTCCAATCATTCCATCGAAGTAGTGCAAGCTGGTAATGAACGTGTATTGCGTGCACGTCTTGATGATGCTAAATTCTTCTTCAATGAAGACCGTAAGAAACCTCTTATCGATCGTCAAGATGGTTTGACTAAAATCGTATTCCAAGAAGGTCTTGGTAACTTAGCAGATAAAACTGAACGCTTGCTTAAATTGGGCCGTGTATTTGGCGAAGAATGTGGCTTGCACGAAGATGCAGCTGTTGTATTGGAACGCGCTACAGAGCTTGCTAAAACTGACCTTACAACAGGTATGGTTACAGAGTTCACAGAATTACAAGGTGTAATGGGTAAAGAATACGCTTTACTTGATGGTGAATCTCCTGAGGTAGCAGAAGCTATTTTCGAACAATATTTACCACGCTTTGCAGGTGATGTATTGCCTCAAACAGAAGCAGGTAAAGTATTGTCTATCATCGATAAAGTAGATAACATCGTTGCTACTTTCAGCCGTGGTTTAATCCCTACAGGTTCTCAAGATCCATATGCATTGCGTCGTCAAACTATTGGTATTTTGAACATCTTACTTGGTAGTGAGTGGAATATCAGCTTGCGTCCAATCTTCAAATCTTCTATGGAATTGCTTAATGTACCAGCTGAAAAACAAGACGAATTACTTGGCCAAGTAGAAGAATTCTTCACACTTCGTTTGAAAAACATCTTCCTTGATCGTGAAGTGCCTCATCATGTCATCGACTTGTTGTTGTCCAACAACGAATTGTCCGTTGCTGATGCAGAAGGTCTTGTAAATGCATTGTTAGCAAACCGCATCGATGAAAACGTTGAGCTTGTTCAAGCTTATACTCGTATGTACAATCTTGTAAAAGATGTAGAATATACAGGCGTTAATAGCGACTTGTTGAAAGAAGATGCGGAAAAAGCATTGTTCGAAGCTGCTTCTAAAGCATCCGAAGCTAGCCTAGCAGCATGGGAAGCTAATGATTATGCTGCAGTTGTAGCAGTTCCAGCTACTTTGGTTCCAGCAATCAACAAATTCTTTGAAGATGTAATGGTTATGGATAAAGACGAAGCTATTAAAGCTAACCGTCTACAACTTGTTCGCTTAGCGTACAGCGTAATGGCTATTATCGGTGATATTAGTGCATTAAAATAATATATTGTGTATTAGATAGATAAAACTTTTACAGTAATATATGAAAGAAGAGGTACCGTTTGGTACCTCTTTTGCTTTTACGAAGAATATACAAATTTTATGCAGGAATTTTTGAGACCATGGCGAATATCTTATAATATACAAAGTTGTATGAGGAGATAACTGTCATGAATCATGATGAATTATATAAAGCCTTATGTAAGGTGCCAAGTGGTAAAGAAAAATCCCGTGATAAAATAATTATAGAATTATATATGCGATCTGAAGGAGCATCTCAAAAACAATTAGTGGATGCTCTTAATATGCGTCCTGCTACAGTATCAGAGCAGACCGATATTCTTATTGAATTAGGGTATGTCACAAAGCATATTGATTATATGGATAAACGAATTTCTGTAGTAGGCCTTACGGAAGAGGGCAAGCGATTAGGTAAGTCATTATTACATTCATATGACCAATTTCTTAATGTACTATTTTCTGATTTTTCTGATGATGAAAAAGATGATTTATACCGCTTGTTAGGTAAGTTAAAGCGCCCAATCTTAAGTAAATAATTAGTTTCTCAAAATTATATAGAAAATACTTGCGAACAGTACGTGATTTATGATACTATATTGCTGTTAATTTGAGACAGTCCGCTGCCTATAAGGTGTAGGTATTGAATGTCTGCAAACAGGAGGAAACAATGAACATTATTAACGTACTTGAACAAGAACAACTTCGTACAGACATCCCTACTTTCCGCGCTGGTGACACAGTTCGCGTACACGTAAAAGTAGTGGAAGGTTCTCGTGAACGTATCCAAGTATTCGAAGGTTTGGTAATTAAACGTCAAAACGGTGGCGTACGTGAAACTTTCACAGTTCGTCGTATTGCATCCGGTGTAGGTGTAGAACGTACATTCCCACTTCACAGCCCACGCTTAGCTAAAATTGAAGTTATGCGCCGTGGTGTTGTTCGTCGTGCTAAATTGTACTACTTACGTAACCTTACTGGTAAAGCTGCTCGTATTCGCGAAAAACGCTAATGTTCATAAAAGGCTGCCGTTGGCAGCCTTTTATTTTTGCTAAAATTTAGATATGAAAGGAAATACTATGGCAGATTCACCTATCGTACATTGGTTCCCTGGGCATATGGCGAAAGCCACACGTATGATTACGGAGTATATCAAAAAGGTAGACGTAGTTATCGAGTTATTAGATGCACGTATTCCTCGTTCTAGTGCGAACCCTGTAATCACAGAACTCGTTGGTCAGAAACCCCATATCGTACTATTAAATAAAGTAGATTTAGCAGATCCTAAATCTACAAAGGAATGGACTGAGTTTTTTACTAAGCAAGGTATCACAGTATTGGCCATCGATTCTAAATCTGGTAAGGGTAACAAGAAGTTAATATCTACTGTAGAGCGTTTGAGTAAGCCTATCATTGATCGCTGGGTAGCCAAAGGCATTCGCAGTCGTTCTGTACGTACTATCATCTTAGGTATTCCTAATGTGGGTAAATCTACGTTGATTAACTCCTTAGCTGGTTCTGCAGCAACACGTACAGCTAACAAAGCTGGTCATACACGTGGTCAACAATGGGTTAAGATCGGTAAAAATCTTGAATTGCTCGATACACCAGGTGTATTGTGGCCTAAATTAGAGGACCAACGCGCAGCGGCTCGTCTTGCTATGACAGGTGCTGTTTCTGATGATGTGTATGATTTAGAGCATGTTATTAAACAATTAATTAATCACTTATTGACGAATACACCAAATATTTTAGTAGAGCGCTATAAATTAAAAGAAGAAGAGATGTCGGATGTAGATACGATTCTTGAAAGTATTGGCCGTCGTCGTGGTTGTCTCGTTAGTGGTGGCGTAGTAGACTTTGATAAAGCACGCCGCATTATCTTGCAAGACTACCGCAATACTAAACTTGGTACAATTACACTCGACAAAGTGGATGAAGAGCCATATTATCCTGATGATGGTGAGGACACACAAAATGGATAAGGATACATTTAGTAAATTAAAAGTGGCAGATATAAAAGCTCTTTTTGAAACTGAACAAGCCTTAGAGATTTTACCTTTAGCCCAAGAGGATACTCGTATTTCTGTACAAAAATTGGCCGCTTCTTACATTAAGCGCCAAGAAAAAGAGTTAAAAGAACAACAACGCCTCATGAGCATGTATGACTATGAAGGTATGTTCTACGATCAAGGTATGTATCATGTAGCTGGTGTCGATGAGGTAGGCCGTGGTCCTATTGCAGGTCCTGTAACGGTAGCGGCCGTTATATTGCCGCCTATGACATTGATTCCTGGTTTAAATGACTCTAAAAAGCTAACTGAAGAAAAGCGTGAAACCCTCTACGATATCATCATGAAAGAAGCGGTAGCAGTAAGCTGTATTTCCTACGGCCCAGAAATAATCGATGAGCTAAACATATATGAAGCAACGCGACAAGCTATGTATGAGGCGATTCGCACGCTAAGCGTACCCGCTGAAGCAGTAGTAGCCGATGCTATGAAATTGCCTGATTTGATGATTCCTGTGGAGTCCATAATTAAGGGTGATAGTAAAAGCGCTAATATTGCTGCTGCATCCATCATTGCAAAGGTTACGCGAGATCGATATATGAAGAGCCTTGATGATGAATACCCTGGTTATGGATTTGGTATTCATAAAGGCTATTATACGGAGTTACATAAAGAAGCTGTTGAACAACAAGGTGTAACACCACTACATCGAAAGAGCTTTGAACCTATTAAATCTATCGTTCGTTGGGTTAAACCTGATTGATTATATTAACGTAAATTTATCATATAAATTGTATATAGTTTATAACCGTAAAGAGGTTCCTATTGGTCACCGATGTGACTATTAGGAACCTCTTTTGTATTTACTTTTATAGTCTCCATATTCTACGCTACAAGTAAGTGTTACCTGTTGAAAGTTTAGATGTAGATTGAGTGATACATATTCTATACGTTATTGTGGTTACTACACTTAAATAGGAGGTATATATGAAAACGATTAGTACAGGTAAAGCATTTAATGAACTAGATTCAAAGGAGCTTGGAAAATGGGGCGAACGGGTGGCCATTAAATATATTGAAAAAATAGGCCTTACAGTTGTAGATACGAATTATAGAACCCGGTTAGGAGAAATTGATATCATTGCCAAACGCGATTTAATCTATCATTTTATTGAGATTAAAGCCCGCCGTGGTATGCAGCATGGATTAGCTCGAGAGGCGGTGACAAAGAAGAAACAAAAGCATATAAAACGAGCTGCTATGTTGTTTCTATATGATCTTCATCAGAAAAGACGGCGCTGGAAAGAGTTATCCTTTGATGTAATTGAAGTGTACTTACATGAAGACTTTCAAAGTTCTATTCATTATTTGCCGCAGTGCTTTTAGAGAGGTTGCCTATGTATGCAAAACTATATGGAGCCACTTTACATGGCATAGATGGATGCATTATTACAGTTGAAGTTGATATATCTCAAGGCTTGCCGGTCTTTGACATTGTAGGTTTACCTAATCAATCGGTTAAGGAAGCTCGCGAACGCGTGAGGGCCGCCATCAAAAATAGTGGCTATGAATTCCCTATGAGACGTATTGTAGTGAATCTAGCACCTGCTACGATTCGTAAAAGTAGTGCAGGACTCGATTTAGCTATTGCATTGGGTGTTCTCATTGCATCGGGACAGATAAAGGGGCGCAAAGCTAGTATTTCAGCTTTATTAAAAAACAGTTTATTTATGGGGGAGCTAGCTTTAGATGGATTACTATTACCAACCTTTGGAACCTTGGCTATGTCCCTTGCAGGCTTGGTTTCTAATTATTCAACTATATTTACAAGTGTTGAAAATGGTCATAATTTAAAAGCCATACCAAAGCTTTCCATTTATGGGGAATCTTCATTACTACATATTATTTCTATTTTAGAGAAACTAGTTAAATCAAAGACCGTTAAAGGAAATAAAGGGACTATCAACAAATCTACAAGTTCGGCAAATCAAATCCATAATCAATCAACGGAATTGTTAGAGTCATATGATCCTGTAGATTATATGAATGAAGATTGTCGTGTAGATATAGGCTCCAATCAAACATATACAGTAGATTTTAGTGATGTACAGGGGCAAGAGCTTGGAAAACGAGCTATGCTCATCAGTGCTGCAGGTCATCATCATTGTATTATGATAGGTCCACCAGGTGGTGGTAAAACGATGATGGCTGAGAGATTGCCGACCATATTACCACCTATGACATGGAATGAAATCATTGAAGTGAGTCGTATACAAGACGTAATAGGATTATTAGGTGACACGGGATTGGTTACAACTCGTCCTTTTAGACATCCCCATCATACGGCCACTTTAGCGAGTATGGTAGGAGGCGGTATTCAAGGTCGACCAGGTGAGGTAACCCTTGCTCACGGAGGTGTTCTATTTATGGATGAGGCACCTGAATTTCAACGTCAAGTTATCGATGCGCTTAGGCAACCTTTAGAATCACGGACAATTACCATCAATCGTTCTCAAGGTAATTACATATATCCTGCCGATTTTATTTGTATATTGGCGGCTAATCCATGTCCTTGTGGCTATTATCATGATCCTTATAAAGAGTGTGTATGTACGGAAACAATGGTTAAAAATTATCAGCAACGATTATCTGGGCCTATTATGGATCGCATCGATTTGCACATACCTGTTGAAAGGCCCACATTAGAGCAATTATTAGATACTTCGTCGTCAACGATGACTAGTGAAAGTATGAGAGAACAAGTTGTTATGGCGACCTCTATGCAACAGAAACGGTATGAAGGCCTAGATTTTAGCTCTAATGGTGCCGTACCGCATAAGGCCATAAGTGAGCTTTGCCATATTACCGATAAGGCATGGAGTGTATTAGGCAATATATTTGATCATTTCCATTTAAGTGGACGTGCTTTTGATCGCATATTAAAGGTTGCTCGTACCATAGCAGACCTTGAGGGAAACCCACAAGTGGAACCACATCATATTTCTGAAGCCATGTTATTTAGAACGGGAAAATAGGTAATATAATGACAAGATATGACGACACTATTTATATTGCAGGCCTACAAAGTTTATATAATGTAGGCGCTACACATGTACGAAGTTTTATTGATGATTTTGGAGGACCTTATGAAGCTTGGCAAGCTGTTAAGAAGGTTGAAAATTTAAAACCTTATTCTCATATTTCTGTAGGCGATAAACGTGCTATTGCAGCATCGGCTAAGGATGAAAGACTAGATTATATTATCCAAAAACTAGACGAATATAAGATGGATGTTACCACCTATTTAGATAAGGATTTTCCATCTATGTTAGAACAAATCTATAATCCACCGGCTATATTGTTTATGCGAGGTAATCGAGCCTTATTAGATAAAAGACTGAACCGTATTGCTATTGTAGGAGCTCGACGGTGCTCATTATATGGGCGGAATGTGGCGAGAATGTTAGGGAAAGAATTGGGTAAATACAGTACTATAATTGTGAGTGGCGGTGCTCGTGGTATTGATTCGCATGGTCATGAAGGCTTACTAGCAAGTCAGGGTTACGGTATTATTGTTATGGGATGTGGATTAGATATTGTATATCCTAGGGAAAATTCCAAATTATTTGATAGAGTTCTGGCTAATAATGGGTTACTCCTATCTGAATATCCTCCAGGTACACCGCCATCAGCTAAACATTTTCCTGCGCGAAACCGTATTATTAGTGGCCTAAGTCGAGGTGTAATCGTAGTAGAGGCTAAGGCTAGTAGTGGCTCTTTAATTACAGCAGATATGGCTGTTAGTGAAGGTCGAGATGTATTTGTAGTACCTTGTAATTTATTGGATCATACAGCGGATGGTAATAAGTTTCTTATGCGAAATGGTGCGTATGTATTAACTGGATATGAGGATATTGTGGAACAATATCATTTAACATTGCGGGATTTTTTCGCCACAGAAGAGAAACTTTCACCGTCAAAAAAGAAACTTTCAGAGTCAAAGAAAGAGGAACATAGTCATGTAAAAGAGGGGGATTTATCGAGTAATACTTGTAAGGGTGTTGATAGTCATGGGCCGTCTATGTTAAGCTTTAGTTTGGATAAGAGTTTAATCTTGAGTGAAATACCTCATGATCGATGTATTACTGTTAGTGATATTTTGAAAGTAACTCATATTCCATTGCAACAATTGCAGCCCTTATTACTAGAATTAGAGCTAGAAGGGGCTATAGAGCATCAACCGCCGAGAGGCTATATTAATATGACTAGGAGTGATATACTTGTCCATTAAACGATCAATCGTTATTGGCGAGCCAAAAGTAGCTAGTACTAGTAAAGATACTAAAAAGAAAAGTACTAAGAAAGAGAATACTACGATAAAACGTAAGGTTGCCAAAGAGGCTCTTACTCCTATGGGGATTGTACGGGACAAGTCTGTGCTACAAACCTCTGTGCCACCTGAACAACGGGAACCTCGTGTATATAATCCTGAAGGCAAAGTATTGGTTATCGTAGAATCTCCTGCTAAATCTAAAACAATTGAAAAATTCTTAGGTCCAAACTATGTGGTAAAAGCAAGTATGGGCCACTTACGAGATTTGCCTAAATCTCAAATGGGTATCGATATAGAGCATGGCTTTACACCGCGCTATAGCAATCTAGTAACTCGTAAAAAGGTTATAGATGAACTCGTTTCCTATGCTGATGAAAGTAGCGCCGTATTGCTCGCAACTGACCCTGACCGGGAAGGGGAAGCTATTTCTTGGCATTTAGCGTACATATTAAATGTAGATCCAACGTCTACATGTCGTATTACGTTCAATGAGATTACTAAAAATGCCGTAGCGGAAGCCTTAGAATCTCCACGTACTATCGATATGAACATGGTTGATGCCCAACAAGCACGCCGTGTATTGGACCGCATCGTAGGCTATAAATTGAGCCCTTTATTATGGAAAAAGGTTTGTAAAGGCCTTAGTGCCGGTCGTGTGCAATCCGTTGCAGTTCGACTTATCTGTGAAAGAGAGCGAGAAATTCAAGCTTTCGTGCCACAAGAATATTGGACCATTGAAGGCAATTTTGAAACGCCTAAAAAAGAGGCTTTCACAGCAGAATTGACTCATATTAAAGGTGAAAAAATCGATATTACTACTGAAAGTGAAGCGCAAGCCGTAGTAGATGCTATTGGCGGAGCCGATGCAGTAGTGACAAATATTGAAAAGCGCAAACGTTCTCGTAAAGCAGCACCTCCCTTTACAACATCTACATTGCAACAAGATGGTGTGCGTAAATTAAACTTTGGTGCGAAGCGTACCATGATGATTGCGCAACATCTTTACGAAGGTCTTGAAATCGGTTCCTATGGCCACGTAGGTTTGATTACGTACATGCGTACAGACTCTACGCGTATCTCTAAAGAGATGCAGGTCATGGCTAAGGACTATATTATTCGTAACTATGGTGAAGATTATTATCCTTCTAAACCTAATATGTATGGTGCAAAAGGTTCTGCTCAAGATGCGCACGAAGCGATTCGCCCTACATCTTTAGAGCTAACACCTAAAATGGTAGAGCCCTTCTTGAGCCGTGATGAGCTTAAATTATACACATTGATTTGGAATCGTTTTATGGCGAGCCAAATGGCACCACAACAAAACGAATCTACAACCATTGAATTGACCGTTCATGATGATTACACATTTAAAGCGACAGGCTCTCGCGTAATCTTCCCTGGTTTTAGTGCCGTTTATGAAGATGCGAAAAAAGAGGATGTTCCTCAATTGCCAGCTCTTAAAAAGAATGATGCTGCTCATACAGTAGAGGTATTGCCTGAACAACATTTCACGCAACCACCTCCACGTTACTCTGAGGCGAGTCTTATCAAAACACTAGAAGAACTCGGTATTGGTCGTCCTAGTACGTATGCGCCAATTTTAGATACAATCGTAAGTCGTAACTATGTAGAGAATACGAATAAGCAATTCGTTCCTACAGAGTTAGGCTTTGTAGTGGTAGATTTCTTGATCGCGTACTTTGAAAAAATTATCAATACAGGTTTTACTCGCGATCTTGAAGAAGAACTTGACGCTATTGCATCCGGTAAGGATACATATCTAAAGGTATTGTCTGATTTCTATGAAGTATTCGCTAAAGAGCTAGAAGATGCGAGCGATGTAGATCGCATTGAAATTGCATCCATGGAAAGTGATGAAACTTGTGAACTTTGTAATAGCCCAATGGTATATAAATTTGGTCGCTATGGTAAGTTTCTAGCATGTTCTAACTTTCCAGAATGTAAAAATACTAAACCTATTACAGTAGGTACAGGTGTAACTTGCCCTAAATGTAAGGATGGGGAAATCGTAGAGCGTAAGTCTCGTCGTGGTCGTCTATTCTACGGCTGTAATCGATATCCACAATGTGACTTTACATTATGGGATAAACCAACCCATGAATTCTGTGAAACATGTGGTTCTATTATGGTTGAAAAGACATATAAAAATGGTACAACTAAAAAGTTCTGTTCCAATGAAACATGTCCAACTAGACCACCAAAGAAAACAAGAAAGAAAAAAAGCGAAGCTAGTGAAGAAACTGTAAAAGAATCTAAAGAATCAGAAAAATCTAAAGAATCAAAAAAGTCTAGCAAAGCTAAAAAAGAGGAAACAACAGTTGAATAATAAAAATGTTATTGTTATTGGTGCGGGCCTAGCAGGTTCTGAGGCGGCTTGGCAACTCGCTAATCGTGGCATTCATGTAGACTTATATGAAATGCGCCCCCTGAAGAGTTCTCCTGCGCACCAAACAGATCAATTTGCAGAGCTCGTATGTAGTAACTCCTTGCGAGCTGGCAATATTGAAAATGCAGTAGGTCTTTTAAAAGAAGAAATGCGTCGTTTAGGTTCCCTGATTATGGAATGTGCTGATGCGACTGCTGTACCTGCCGGTGGTGCCTTGGCCGTTGATCGTCATTTGTTTAGTGAAATGGTGACTGAGAAGATAAAGGGACATCCTAATATTACAGTTCACAATGAAGAGGTAACTGAGATTCCTGCTGAAGGCACTGTTATCTTTGCTTCTGGTCCACTTACGTCTGAAGCATTAGGCGATAAGATTAAAGCCTTAACAGGTGAAACAGGTTTTTATTTCTACGATGCAGCAGCTCCTATTGTTACGGCAGAATCTTTAAATTACGACAAAGTATTTGCTGCATCTCGTTACGACAAGGGCGATGCAGATTACCTTAACTGTCCTATGACAGAAGAGGAATATAAAGCATTCTGGCATGAACTCACTACAGCTGAAGCTGTGCAACCAAAGGATTTTGAAAAGGAAATCTACTTTGAAGGTTGTATGCCTGTAGAAATCATGGCCAGCCGCGGGGAAGACACATTGCGCTATGGTCCACTTAAACCAGTTGGTTTAGTAGATAAACGGACTAATGAGGAATCTTATGCAGTAGTACAATTGCGTAAGGAGAATAAAGAAGGCACCATGTTTAACTTGGTAGGCTTCCAAACTCATTTAAAATGGGGCGAACAAAAGCGTGTATTTGGTATGATTCCAGGCCTTGAAAACGCAGAATTCGCTCGTTATGGCGTTATGCATCGCAATACGTATATCAATTCTCCTGAGTTGTTGAATCATGCGTTCCAACTTAAAAAGGAACCGCGTTTATTCTTCGCTGGTCAAATGACAGGCGTAGAAGGGTATTTAGAATCTGCTGCGAGTGGTCTTATGGTAGGTCTTCAAGTAGATCGTTATTTAGAGGAACGCTCATTTATTGATTTCCCTAAAACTACGGCGATCGGCTCCCTTAGCCACTATATTTCTAACTACGAAGGGTCTAACTTCCAACCGATGAATGTCAACTTTGGCATCATGGATCCATGGCCTCAAAAAGTACGTAAGAAAAAAGAGAAAAATGCACTCATTGCTAATCGAGCATTAGAAGAACTGGATGCATTAAAAGCTAAAGAAAATTTATAAGATAAGTTATTTACGTATTGATTTAGCTTGTTAGGTCAATCGTAAATTATGACTTACATAAAAAATCCTTCATTCACATACCTAGGAATGAAGGATTTTTCATTATTTACTGTTTTATTTACGTTTTTTAGTTTTAACTGTAGTCTCTGTAGCAACAATTATTTTTTGATTTTTCTTTTCTAGATAGCCTAGATAGATAAATACACAGATACCAATGATGATGACAATCAAGCTAGTCATTTGAGCAGATTTTAAGCCTAATGTTAAGTTTACATAGTCACCGCGCAAAAATTCAAGGAAGAATCTAGCCGTAGAATAGAGAATCGCATAAAGCACGAATACTTGACCTTTAGCATGTTTAAAGGAGCTAAATAATAGGAGGGCAACAAAGATAAGAATATCGATTTGACCTTCCCAGATTTCGGCTGGCCATAATGGTTGATTGCCGTAGGTGCGATGAGCCAACGTGCTTTCAGGGTAAAGAATACCAAAATTACCGCCCGTAGGATGACCGAAAGCATCACCGTTTAAAAGATTTGCCATACGGCCTACAGATTGTGCCAAAATCAATGCTGGTGCGAATAAATCGGCAAAGGCCCAAAAGTCGATATTATTTTTACGTAAGTACCAGTAGCCTGCAATGGTTCCTAATACAACGCCGCCTTGGATGGCCATACCACCTTGCCATACAAAGGGAATTTCTAGTAAATGATTGCCATAATAGTGCCAATCAAAGAAGAATACATCCCATAATCTAGCGCCGATGAGACCCGCTACGGCAACAGTAATGGAAAAGTCGATGATATGTTCATGCCAACCACGACCATCTTTTTTTAATAATACATAGGCAACCGAGGCACCACAGATGATAGCTAAGGCTAACATGGCACCATAGGCTCTGATAGGAAAGTCACCTATAAAAAATAGATATTGATGCATATAAAACTCCTTATGTAATAATTTGTATTCTATAAGGTAAATTATAAATTACATGTACCCTTCATGCAACAATTGAGAGGAATTCTATATAATATGGTATAATATAGAGATTGAAATTGTATCCCCTTTAGGGGAGTAGAGTTAGGAGAGTTCATGATTCGTAAATCTACTATTTTAAAATCTTTAACAGCTTTGGTAATGTCTGCATTATCTAGTACAGCCGTTCAAGCAGAAGTATTAGTGCCTATTGACCAATTCTTAGCAAATACAACGCGTCATTACGAGGCAAATCAATATAAAACATCCTATACGGTGTATGTACCTCAAACAGAGTTACAAGGAAATGCTATTGTTTTAAATCCTGCTGCCGTTGGTGAACCTGTAAAATTGCCAACTACAAGTAAAAATGGCTTTACCTATGTCGATATTGAGTCTGATCCAGCTATGCTCGGTGTGAGCTATACAAAGGTCAATGGTCAATTAACATTAGGTCCTGCACCGCAAGCTTCTACGGTAAAAGCTCCTTATACGATGCAAACACCATTGTCTTGGGCCTTTGATCCATGGCCAACACAGGGGACTCCATATCAAGCAAAGCTGAATTCCAGTGGTGATAATATCATTTCTCCAAGTTGGTTTAAATTGCATAGCCTTGGCCTTGAAGCAAGTCCTAATGTAAGTATTGATTATGTTAACGATTATAAGAGTAAAGGTTACCACGTATGGCCTTTGATTACGAATCGTTTTGATCCTGGCTTTACAAGTGGCATCTTAGCAGATCAATCTGTATGGAAAAAATATGCTCATAATCTTGTGCAATATGCCTATATTTACGGATTTGATGGGTATAACTTTGACTTTGAAAATATTGATTATGCCGACCGTGATCGTTTAACAGCATTTGTGGCATATTTATCGAATCATTTACATCAATACAATATTAAAACATCCATTGATGTAACTGGTTATTCTGATAGCCCAGAATGGTCCTTAGTATATAACCGCAGTGCCTTTGCTAATTCCGTAGACTATGTAGTTCTCATGGCGTATGACGAAACATGGGCTAAAAGTACAACAGCAGGTCCTGTAGCAAGTTATCCATGGGTTCGCAACCATACAGAAAAAATGCTTTCTGAAGTACCATCTCAAAAATTGGTACTTGGTGTACCATTCTATATGCGCTTATGGCATGATACTAATGGCTATGCAAAAGGCGAAACTTTGGCTATGAAAAACACAGGTAGCTATTTTGCAAATTACAAAGATAAAATGACATGGGATGATCGATTAAAACTATATTATTTATCTATCCCAACTAGTTCTGGTTCTGATCGTATCTGGTTTGAAGATAATACGTCTTTAGGTTTGAAACTAGATCTTGTAAAAGAATTACAGCTTGGTGGTTTTGCTGCATGGCGTAAAGGCTTTGAAGATGAATCCACTATTGCTATGATACAAGACAAAGACTTAGGACGCGGTATTCCTAAATCTCCTACAGCGGTTGTTTCTGAACCTGTAGTAGAAGAAACTAAGCCTTTAACTAAGCTTGAACAATATAAATTACGCCTAGAGGAAAAAGAAAAGGCAAAAGCCGCTAAGGCAGAAGCGAAACGCAAGGCTAAAGAGGAAAAAGAATTAGCTAAACGTAAAGCTAAGGAAGAAGCTGAACAAGCTAAAGCGGAGAAAAAACGTCAAGCTGAGGAAGCCAAGGTGGAGAAAAAGCGTTTAGAAGAAGAGGCTAAGGCTCAAAAGGAACGTGATGCACAAGAGGCAAAGGATAAAATTGCTTCTTATAAGAGCCATGGATCTGTTCAAAATACAACTACTAAAAATGAATTAACTAAATCTGTACAAGTAGTAAAACGCTAGAGTTTGACTGCTTTCATAGTAAGTAGTAAAATAAAAATATTGATTATAAAACGGCAACTAATGAGGTTGACTATATGAGGAGGCCCCTACATGAATGAAAAATATGTAGCCCAAGATATTGAGAAAAAGTGGCAAAAGTATTGGGACGATAACCATACATTTAAAACAGAATATGATGAATCTAAAGAAAAATACTATGTATTAGAAATGTTCCCGTACCCATCTGGTAACTTACACATGGGTCACGTGCGTAACTATTCCATCGGCGACGTAGTAGCTCGTTTCAAAAAAATGAAGGGCTTCAACGTGTTGCATCCAATGGGCTGGGACTCCTTTGGTATGCCTGCTGAAAATGCGGCTATCAAACATGGTATTGCACCTAAAACATGGACACTAGACAACATCGAGAACATGAAATTGCAACAAAAAGCACTTGGCTTGTCCTATGATTGGGACCGTGAAGTTGCAACATGTAAAGAAGATTATTACAAATGGACCCAATGGTTCTTCCAACAATTCTATAAAAAAGGCTTAGCATACAAAAAAGAAGCTAAAGTAAACTGGTGTGAAACGTGCCATACTGTATTGGCGAACGAACAAGTTATCGACGGTGCTTGCTGGCGCTGTGATAACCCAGTTGAGAAAAAAGATTTGTCTCAATGGTTCTTGCGTATTACAGAATATGCTGATCGCTTGTTAACTGATTTAGACACTCTTGATCACTGGCCACAACGCGTTAAATTGATGCAAAAGAACTGGATTGGCCGCTCTGAAGGTACAGAGTTCTCTTTCGAAGTTCCATCCATTAATGAACGTGTATCTGTGTACACTACACGAGTTGATACTATTTACGGTGTAAGCTATGTAGTATTGGCTCCTGAACATCCATATGTAGAACGCCTTATTGAAAATGCTCCTAATAAAGCTGAATTGGAAGCTTTCATTACGCGTATGCGCAATATGAGCGATATCGACCGTACATCTACAGATGCACCTAAAGAAGGTATGTTCACTGGTTCCTATGCAGTAAACCCTATGTCTGGCGAACAAGTTCCAGTTTGGATTGCAAACTATGTATTAGTAGACTATGGTACTGGCGCTGTAATGGGTTCCCCTGCACATGATGAACGTGACTGGGAATTTGCTCATAAATACGATTTGCCAATTAAACAAGTTGTAGCTCGGGAAGGCGAAGAATATAGCCTTGAAAAATGGCAAGAATGGTACCATGAAGATGGCATTCTAGTTAACTCTGGCGATTATAACGGCCAAACATCTGAAGAGGCTCGTAAAAATATTACAGCTGCTCTTAATGAACGCGGTATTGGTGAAGGTAAGGTAAACTTCCGCCTTCGTGACTGGTTGATTTCTCGTCAACGTTACTGGGGCGTGCCAATTCCTGTAGTATATTGTGAAAAATGTGGTGAACAACTCGTTCCTGAAGAAGAGTTGCCAGTACGCTTGCCAGAGGATGTTAAATTTGAATCTGGTGCCGTATCTCCATTGGCTACATCTGAAAGCTTCTTAAATACTACATGTCCTAAATGTGGTGGTCCTGCACGTCGTGAGACAGATACAATGGACACATTTATCGATTCCTCTTGGTACTTCTTGCGCTATACAGATGCTAAAAATGACCAAGCTCCATTCGATAAAAAAATCGCTAATTACTGGATGAACGTTGACCAATATATCGGTGGTATTGAACATGCTATCTTGCACTTGTTGTACTCTCGATTCTTTGTGAAAGTTATTCATGATTTAGGCCTTATCGAAGCTAACGAACCATTCCGTGGTTTGTTGACACAAGGTATGGTTCTTAAAGAAGGCAGCAAGATGTCTAAATCCAAAGGTAATGTAGTTTCTCCTGAAGAAATTATCAATACTTATGGTGCTGATACTGCACGTTTGTTCATTCTCTTTGCGGCCCCTGTAGATCGTGACCTTGATTGGTCTGACCAAGGTGTTGAAGGTTCCTATCGTTTCTTAGGTCGCGTATGGCGTATCGTTGATGCATACAACGAAGAAGCTAAGAAAAATGTAACTGGTGAACTTACAAAAGACGAATTTGCATTGCGTCGTGAATTACATCGTGTTATCAAAAAGGTTACAGAAGACCTCGATAACAACTTCAACTTCAACACTGCTATTTCTGCTATCATGGAACTAGTAAATGCTATGTACGCTCATAAGGACAAAGTTGAAACAATCAACAGCGCTTTGGCTAATGAATTGACTCATTCCTTATTGCTACTCTTAGCACCATTCGTTCCTCATATGACAGAAGAGTTGTGGCATGAATTGGGTGAAACTACATCTATCCACACTGAAAAATGGCCTGTATACGAAGAGGCAGCTCTCGTTGTAGATGAAGTAGAAGTAGTATTACAAGTAAATGGTAAAGTTCGTGATAAACTTACTGTTTCTGTAAATATTACAAAAGAAGAATTAGAAACATTGGCTAAAGAATCTAGTCGTGTTCAAGAGTTTACAGAAGGTAAAAATATTGTAAAAGTTATTTATGTACCTGGTAAACTTGTAAATATCGTAGTTAAATAACGATATTCTATTCGTTTAATACAGTAAGCCCCCAACTACATAAGTAGAAGGGGGCTTATTTTATAGTGAGGTAATTATGGCAAAACGTAGCGATTATATTTCCTGGGATGAATACTTCATGGGGGTTGCCATCTTAGCAGCGCAACGCTCTAAGGATCCTAATACACAAGTTGGTGCATGTATCGTTAGCAATGATAATAAAATCTTATCTATTGGCTATAATGGCATGCCTTTGAATTGTAGTGATGATGACTTTACTTGGGAACGCGATTCAGCAGACGATAACAAATATTTCTATACTGTACATAGTGAACTCAATGCCATTCTAAATTATCGTGGTGGTTCTCTAGAGGGATCTAAGATTTATGTAACCCTTTTCCCATGTAACGAATGTGCTAAAGCGATTATTCAAAGTGGTATTAAGGCCGTTATTTACCGCGATGACCTTTATAAAGATACTAAAGAGGTTAAAGCATCTAAGCGGATGTTAAAAACTTCAGGCGTAGAGATTATTGAATATAAGCCGACCGGTCGCACTTTAGATATTACTTTGTAATGTAATAATTTTTACACGAATAAAAACCCCTATATACAAGCGTATATAGGGGCTTTTTCATTTTGTTTTCTATTATAAATTGATATCAATTAGATCCGTTAGATTGAATGTACAGTTTTTACTATCATCTAATGTAAGATTACTTTGTAGTTATGTTTATACTTGTAAACGGCCATCGATCATAATGTCTACTTCTTGACCGTCACGAGTGTAGCCTTTGATGTTCATCCGTTCATGGCCAATCATAAAGTCTACATGTGTTAAGGAGTGGTTAAGGCCGCGTTCTTTTAATTCTTCGTCAGATAAACCATCACTATTTTTAAGACATGTTGGATAAGAGGCACCAATTGCTAGATGGCAGGATGCATTTTCATCAAATAATGTTTCGAAGAAGATTTGATTAGATTGACTAATTGGGCTGAAGTGATCAACTAAGGCAACCTCGCCGAGGTAGTGGGAACCTTCATCAGTTTCTACTAATTCTTTCAATACTTCATAACCTTCTTTGGCTGTATATTCAACGATTTTACCTTCTTTAAACGTAAAGGAGAAATCAGAAATAGTATTACCGTGGTAAATTAAAGGTTTTGTACTGTACACAATACCATTAACGCCATTGTATTGTGGAGCAGAGAAAACTTCTTCTGTAGGTATATTAGCATTGAAAATAGTACCATCTTTGGAGGATTCTTCACCACCTAGCCAAATATGACCTTCTGGCAATTCTAATAGGAGGTCAGTACCATTTTCACAAGTATAACGCAATGCCTTTAAGTCTAATTTATTCAATGCTTCACAGCGGTGACGCAATTTTGCCATATGATGACGATACGTATCTTTTGCTTCTACACCTTCAATGCGGCAAAGTTTCAATAATGTATCCCATAATTGGTTAATTTTTTCTTCGTCTGTACCTTTATAGCCTAATAAATCTGCCCAAAGAACTGTTGGTACAGAAGCAACACACCATGTAACAGAAGAGTTCATGATGGCTGTATGATAGAAGGATAACGCTTTATTTAAGTTACGAGATTGTAAGGAAATACGATCTGTTGGAATACCTTCTAAGGCTTTTGGATTAACACTGATTAAAGATAAGAAGGCTGCCTTATCATCGATGTATTGTTTGTAGAATTCCGGTATCCAGTTAGCAGGTTTTTCTAAAACAGATTCTTTCGCATGTAATAAACGTTGACGGGCAATTGGGGAGCATCTCCAGTTCAGAACAACCTCCTTAGCACCAAGTTCATAAGCTTCTTCAGTAACAATCACTGCAAAGTCTTTGTTTTCTACATCTACAGAAATAACTAATGTTTGGTCTTGCTGCAAGTTTACACCGTATTGTAATAATGTACGAGCATATTTTCTTAATGTATCTTGATTCATAATTTCTCCTTTAATTCGTCATCAATTGTTAAACTCCTGCTAGTGTGACCAATAGAGTCATCGGTAGGAGTTTTGTTTTTCATAGGGAAATCCTTCAGTAGGAGGTGCACTATGAAAGTTAAATTGAAGCCCTATATGATAATTATATTAATCCTATGTGTTTTAGTAGGAATTTATTTCCTATGGCCTATTATAACAGATGAAAGCGATTCTGTCCTAGCTGAAGGGGGTGTAGATGGAAATTCTTCTACATCTACCAAAGAACAACAGCCTAATAAACCCATAGCTTATATTACAGGCGCTGTAGTATCACCTGGTTTATATGAGCTTGAAAGCTCCGCCACTGTAGGGGATGTTGTTAAGCTAGCAGGAGGACTATTACCCTATGCAGATGTAGAGTCGATAAATATGGCTAAGCCAGTTAATGCAGGTGATCATATCCATGTAGTATTTAACTTTCACGGTAATCCTGAAGTGTTATTGCGTGGTAATAAGATTAATATAAACTCTGCCACTGCAAAAGAACTCGACTCATTACCTGGTATAGGCCCTGCCATGGCTAAAAGGATTGAAGAATATCGTTCACAAAAAGGCCCTTTTACTTCCGTTGAAGGTATCAAGGGGGTGAAGGGCATTGGTGACGGCGTATTTAAGAAAATTAAAGACAAAATTACAATTTAACAATCAAAATTGTAATCACGAAGGTGCGGTTCTGCATACCAATACTATTCATCAAACAAAAGTGGTATTAACTCATAGTCAATGGGCACATGTTATATTAGGATCTATTATTATAGGAACAATACTAGGGTATGGAAATTATTTTCCTGTACTCAATCAAATGCACTACATCTTTGCTATAGGGATAGCCATTATAGGTGTCGGTGTTTTTAAAGCCTTACAATCGGCTAATTGGTGGAGCTCACTTGGTAAGTTAATAGTTTTTGTGTCCCTTTTAATAGGACTATCGTATTACCAAACAAATTTACGGATTATACATTTTAATAGCTATACATCATATTATTTGCACCAAGAAGGAGAATATCTTGGTACGGTTGTAATTGCTCCTGAAAGAGTAAATTTGAACGGACAGGAGTATTACAAATATACCATTGAAATCCATAGCTTACATCCTTATAAAGATACTGCCAAAAATGATTATATTAATGCTAAGGGCCGTTTACAGATATACTCAAAGGCATCTACCACCAAACATCCCATACGACTAGGGGAATATGCAGTTGTAGAAGGTACCCCAAAGTCCTTATTTCTTATCGAAGAGGAAGGTCGTATTAATCTTCGTGGCCGATATATGAGTTCCAATACTCGAGGACGTATCTATGATGGTGTATATAGAGTTGCGAGTCATAAAGATTTACAAGCATTTCACTTTAAAGAAACCTATTCTGAAGAACTATATAGGAAACTCTTATTTATTTGTGGATTAATACGAGAGTCTATAGATAAAACTATTTCTAATTATCTAGAGGGTCCACAACATGTATTAGCACAATCATTAGCTTTAGGTGGCCATTATAGTGAGCTAGGGGAAGATACAATGAAGGATTTTTCCTACACAGGACTTATCCATATTTTATCCATATCAGGTTCACATATTGCTCTCTTGTTAGCATTGGTATATGGACTGGGACGACTTATTAAATTAAGAAAACGAACCAGTTTGATTATGGGAATTTTAGTGGCCTGTATGTATTGTGGTGTCGTTGGTGGTGATGCTCCTGTTGTACGGGCAACGATAATGAGCATACTCATGTGTATGGCTTACATAAAAGGTCGATTATATCAAGCTAAGCAAGCATTATGCATATGTGCCATACTATGTCTAGTATATGATCCTTTTTCTATATTTGATGTAAGCTTTCAGCTATCGTTTGGTGCAACCTATGGTTTGCTCATATGGGGAAAAGTATTATATGAACGTATTCAATGGTTACCTAAATGGATTAAAACACCTCTTGTATTATGTGTATCAGCACAGTTGCTCATCTTGCCTCTACAGCTATATTACTTTCATTATATTAGTATTGCTAGTTTGTTAGCAGCTTGTATAGTGGCACCTTTATTAGATTTATCTATCGTTTTAATTTTTATAAGTACTGTTATTAGCTATGTATTGCCGATATCATTTCTATGGTCATTGATAGATGTACTATTACGTATATCCTTATATTTAAATCATGTGTTAGGTCGTAGTGGCAGTTTACTTTGGTTCGGCATGATGAATCCTTATTGTGCTTATATGTATTTTGTCCTATTAGGTTTATTTACGTACTTTTTGACACATGGAAAACAGTATACTATTTATATAGTTATCTCCTTGTTTTTTATGATTATCAGCTTTGGGGCATCATTTTATGTTACACATTATCATAAGGATGTATTGGTTCACTATATTCCTATGAAGCAGTGTAATGTGTTACTTTGTATAGAACCTAATCACGAAGGGGCCTATGTATTAATTGATGCGCCAGACCATATTAAAACTACACCTAATGAAAGGCTTATCAATCAAGCTATACGGGCATATGGTGTCAATCCAAAAGTTGTAAAAGTAGACTACTTTCATAGTAACGGATCTGCAAAAACAATATATAAAAATAGTATGAAAGAAATCGATGTATATAATGGACAAAGAGGAGAAAAAAATCTAAAATTAAATGATAAGACTAATACATTATTTATTACGAGTCGATCTAGTATAATGAACGAAATTGGTCGCATATTACCGGATAATACTGTTTTATTTAGTAGTCCTCATGGTGCATTACGCGATGTGGACCCATCATCAGAACACATGTATATAATGGGGTACAGTTACATTAAAGATATCTATCTGTGAAAGGAGGAACTATGGCACATATTCAACTCATTTATGGCGATGAGCCACAATTAATTGAAGAAGAAAAACGTAAATTTTTAAGTGCCTATCCTGACCTTCCAGTAACCGTATTAGATGATGAAGCTGGGCCACAGAAAATAAGTGAAAAGCTATGTGAAGATTCGCTCTTTGGCGATCAAAAGGTATTTTGTTTAGTGAATTTACCTATTATTCGTAAAAGCGGTAAAAATAGCGATGCTTGGGTTCCATTATATGAACTCATTATGGAATATAATGGGAATAATCCCATCCTTTTGATTTATCATGATATGATTGATAAACGCATCAAGCAGAATAAAGCGATTTTAGATAAAATTCCCAATCA
Organism: Veillonella fallax; assembly: GCF_020687175.1. Classification (NCBI taxonomy): domain Bacteria; kingdom Bacillati; phylum Bacillota; class Negativicutes; order Veillonellales; family Veillonellaceae; genus Veillonella; species Veillonella fallax. The sequence continues at coordinate 193,672 of NZ_JAJEQD010000001.1, forward strand.
TCAATGTAAGCGCCTTGAAGGGGCAGACCTTGTGATGTGGATACGTCAGTATTGCACTTCTAATGGTTTTAAAATGACACCTGATGCACAGGAATATGTAGCTCATCTCATCGATTTGTGGCAAGATGTACCGGTTTCTTTTATGAGAACCGAATTTGACAGGTATTTTCTACAAATTACAGGTGATAAAGTCATTACTAAAGAGTTTCTCGAAGAAAATGGTAGCGATTATGGGGCTAAAAACATTTTCACCTTTAAAGAGGCTCTGTTAAAACGAGATATTGATACATTGCTTGAACTATTTCCGTTTATGTTCGGCTATAAAGAATTAGACCGTGCAATGAGCTATATTGAGGGGCAATTACGTTTACAGTTAGTGGTTAGCGAATGCCGTCAAGCGGGAATGTCTGTTCAAGCTATTCAAAACCTATGTAAGGATCATGATTCGTCATTTAAACCATATCCAATTAAGTTAGCTTACGAGGCGAGTTCCAGAATTTCAATTAAGGCGCTACGAGCTTTATTGAAAGGGCTCTATGAGATTATCTTGGATAGCCGTAGTAGCAAGGGCGATATTTGGCGATTTAGGGATTTATGTATTACCTATTGTGGGTATAAGGGATAAAAATGAAAGTACGTTATCGTGTTGTACCAAAACAGAATAAGAAATCATCCTTCTATGTAAACTGTCATAGCCAACATGTGACGATTCAAGCAGCGGACTCAGCCTTTTCCACATTACTTAGCTTGCGTGAAAGATTATCTGCATGGTATAAGGAAAAGAATATCTCTTTTGACGATATTCCAACTAATACCGATACAGCTTGTTGTTTCGCATGGAAAGTAGATACTGAAACTGGGGAAGGTTTAGATACCTATTATTATGGTGGTGGCTGTGGCGCTGGGGAATGGATTGAAGCTGCTGAGGCGCAACGTGAGGCTGAAGAGGCTAAAAATCAAGCCCCTAGAGGCAAGTCCTTTGCAGGATATGATCAACAAGATGAATATGATGATGTTGACGAAGATGATTTTGCTCCATTCGTAGAGGCTGTTGAGTTAGGCTATTTCAACAATAGTCCAGTTGTTGTGTCTCGTTCTAATCAAACGGCTGCCGCATCTAGCGGTAGTGATACTGTCGCATCTGTAAGCAGTACACCTAAAGCAAGCAAAGGTTTTGCACCTAAAAGTACGACAAAATCCACTGGAAAAGGTAGTGAAGGGGATAGCAAATATCCTCGCCGTGCACCGAAGGATGCGCCTACTGACGAAGGTATGATTTTAGGGCCCAAAATTGAAGGTGTTACCTCTAAGATCATGGGCACCTTAGATACGCCAAGCGTCATCTTTGAAGGTGTATTTGTTGGCTTAGATAAACGGGATACTAAGACTGGTAAAAGTATCGTTAACGGCAGCATCGTAGATGATACAAATAGCATTAAATTTATTAAGTTTACAAACAGTCCTGAAGAGGGGGATGCCTTACTTAAACAGCTAAAGGGCTTGCAGCGTGTTCGGGTACAAGGTAGCGTAAGCTTTGATGATCGTTTCGATAAGGATTATATCTTATCTATTCGAAGCATCGAGGCTATGGAAACTACGAGCGTGGAACGTACAGAAAACCGACCAGACTCCCGTGTAGAGCTTCATTTACATACAAAAATGAGTGATAAGGATGCCCTCGTATCTGTTAAGGACCTATTCAAAACAGTAAAAAAATGGGGCCATCCTGCGGTGGCTATTACAGACCATGGCGTAGTACAAGCCTTCCCTGAGGCTCAAGCTCTTGGTAAAGAGTTGGGCGTTAAGGTTATCTACGGTGTAGAGGGTTATCTTATTGAAGATGAGACAGTAACCCGCGATGAAGAGCCTGTATTAGATAAAAAGAAGAAAAAAGAAAAAGACAAACGTTACCATATTATCTTGTTAGCAAAAAATATGGTAGGTTTACGTAATCTCTATAAGATGATTTCTATATCTCACCTTGAACATTACAAGGTTCGTCCTCGTTTGCCTCGTTCTGTTATTGAAGAACATCGTGAAGGTATCATCATTGGTTCTGCTTGTGAAGCTGGTGAGCTTATGCAATCCATCGTTCGCGGCGCTACAAAGGAAGAACTACTTGAGGTAGCCTCCTTCTACGACTATCTTGAAATTCAACCACATACGAACAATATGTTCTTGGTTCGTAAAGGACTCATGCCTGATGAGCAAGCTCTTATCGATATGAATAAAACAGTTATCGAATTAGGGGAAGCTTTAAATAAGCCAGTATGTGCTACCTGTGATGTTCATTATTTAACACCAGAAGAAAAAATATATCGTGAAATCATGTTAACTGCATGTGGCTATCCAGATGCAGATGAACAACCAGATTTGCACTTGCGTACTACTGATGAAATGTTGGCATCCTTCCCTTATTTAAGTGAAGAAAAGGCCTATGAAGTAGTTGTTACTAACACTCGTGCTATTAATGATAGCATCGAAGATATCAAACCAGTGCCAGACGGCACATATTCTCCAAAAATTGAAGGCGCCGATGAAGCTTTCACAGAAATGTGCTATAGAAATGCGAAGGCTATTTATGGTGATCCATTGCCACGTGTTGTACAAGAACGTTTAGACTATGAATTAGACTGTATTATTTCCAATGGTTACGGTGTATTGTATTACATCGCGCATAAGCTAGTAAAAAAATCACTTGATGATGGTTATCTTGTAGGTTCCCGTGGTTCTGTAGGTTCTTCCTTTGCAGCAACCATGTCTGAAATTACAGAGGTGAATCCATTACCGCCACATTATATATGCCCTAATTGTAAGCATTCTGAATTCTTTGAAAAGGGCGAATACGCAGGTGGCTTTGACTTACCACGTAAAGATTGTCCAGAGTGTGGTCATGCGCTACAAACTAATGGCCATGATATTCCGTTTGCCATCTTCCTTGGTTTCGAAGGTGATAAGGTTCCAGATATTGACCTTAACTTCTCCGGTGATTACCAAGCAAAGGCTCACAAATATACGGAAGAACTATTTGGACGTGACAATGTATTTAAAGCGGGTACCATCGGTACAATAGCTGATAAAACTGCTTTTGGTTATGTTAAAAAGTATGCCGAAATTCGAGATATTCAAGCTCGTAGTGGTTTCTTTGAACATTTAGCAAAAGGCTTTACCAATGTTAAGAATACTACTGGCCAACATCCTGGCGGTATCATGGTATGTCCTCGCGATATGGATGTGCATCACTTTACACCTATACAACATCCTGCGAATAAGAAGGAAAGTGGTGTATTAACAACACACTTTGACTATCACTCCATCGAAGGCCGTATGACTAAGCTCGATATTCTTGGTCATGATGATCCGACTATCATTCGTATGCTAGAGGATTTGACCGGTATAGATGCTAAGACAATCCCATTTGATGATCCAAAGACATTGAGCTTATTCTCTTCGACAGAGGGGATTGGGTTAACACCTGAGCAATTACAAGGTGACCAAGTAGCTAGCTTGGCCGTTCCAGAATGTGGTACGAAGTTCGTACGGGGCATGCTGGAAGATTCTCGTCCCCAAACATTCTCCGACTTAGTTCGTATATCTGGTTTCTCTCATGGTACAAACGTATGGCTCGATAATGCGCAAGACCTCATTAAAAATGGTACTTGTAAATTGAACGAAGCCATTTCTACCCGTGACGACGTAATGAACTTCTTAATCCATCGCGGTATGGATAGAAAGCATAGCTTCTTCGTTATGGAAAACGTACGTAAAGGGAAGGGTATCGAAAAACGGAATAAACAAGGTCAAGCTACTACGGAATTTGAAGCTGAAATGCGGGAAAATAATATTCCTGAATGGTTCATTGAATCTTGTAAAAAGATTTCCTATCTATTCCCACGGGCCCATGCGGTAGCTTATGTAATGATGGCCTTCCGTATCGCATGGTTTAAGGTATACCATCCATTGGCTTTCTATGCTGCCTACTTCTCCATTCGTGCCAAGGCCTTTGACTTGCGCATCATGACAGGAGACCTTAAAACGCAAATGACTGAGTTCAATCGTATTAAGGCTCTTGATCGTAGTGCCAGTCCTAAAGATAAGGATCTTATGAGTGCCTTAGAAGTATCTATGGAAATGTACCAACGGGGCTATCGTTTTGTTAATGTAGATATTCAACACTCCGAAGCTAGACGCTTTAGCATTAAAGATGGTGCTTTATTGCCGCCATTCTTGGCTATTGACTCTTTAGGTGAAACAGTAGCTGATGCTATTGTAGCTGAACGAGAAGAACGTCCCTTTACATCCCTAAAAGACTTGCAACGTCGTTGTAAGGTATCTAATACCATCATTGATCTTATGAAAGAACTTAAATGCTGTGGTGAACTACCTGAAGACGAACAAATGTCACTCTTTGGGGCATAATAAAACACAAGATAAAACTTAAATACAAAATAAGCACTATATCCAAAATTGGATATAGTGCTTATTTTTCTATATTTTGCTAAAATACAATTAATAATTAATAATGTTACCCACTATAACTATACTACGAGGAGAAAATGATTTTTCTTTTTTTAACATTAATGGCTGTTATTACAGTAGTAGTTCTAGCTAAATCAAAAGAAATATATTTTGTATCTGCTTCTTTTAAAAGAAGTAAATCTTTTTTATTTATACAAATCTTCCAAGTTTTAGTAATTTATTTAGGTTTAATTTTTGCTGATTATAGTAATAAAATATTTGCTATAGTTCTATTCTTAGTATCTATATCCGAAATGCTTAAATTGGTTTATTTGAAGAAGATTGTAAATAAAGAGATTAATAAAGAAACCAATATGCCTTATAAATTAACTGATGTTATTAGTAGATTAAATATCTATAGTCGAATTATCTTTATTATTGTACTCAATACTTTTGCTAATTTTCTTTTATTTAAGTAGATTTTTCTGATAAAGGGAGTGTTAGGAAATGATAAATAAGCATAAAAATCAATCTGTCGAAATAGAATTTTGGGACATTGAGCCTGAGGATGTGCCTGAGTTAGAAGAATCCGATATTCCAGGTGTATATTTTAACGAATTCCGAGAATATGTTGATGAAGAAGGAAATATATTATCTCCATCAGATCTAGATGCAATACGGTATAAAGACGATTACGAGGACGATTATTATAGATAGAAATTATTAGAGTGTCATATTTATATTGTTTTTATTGTATAACGAGTTGGTTAATTATGAGAGTTCCAATATATGAAGCTGTAGCTCACTATAAAAGGAATAATGAGTTACCATATACAGAGTATTTTTGCCTAGGCTTTTTTTCTAAATTATCATTAGCAGAAATGGCATTAACTGAGTCAAAAAATTTGATAGGTTTTTCTGATTTGGCTGATGATTCATTTTCGATAACAACTCATTATTTAAATGATTGTGCGCATATAGGTGATGATGTTAGTTATAAAATCATAAACAACAAAATTTATGGTGTTTGGTATGATTATGATATAGATGATTATTATACATGTTCAGGATACATAGGTTTATTTAGTACTTTAAAATATGCAGAGAAAGCAATAGAGTGGTATAAAACCTGGGATATATTTAAAGTACATGGCATAGAGTGTCTAGGAATAGCTCCTGTCACTCTTAATTTAAGGGGATGGACTGAAGGTTTTATAACAGTATATGATTAAATTAAGAAAAAAAGAGGGTTATAGGACAAAAAGTGTTGCTGTTAATGCCGATGGAACTAGTTAAATACTAGCTCTATCGGCATTTTATCTTTCTGAGTAACTTTT